>PXBQ01000393.1 GCA_003566875.1 Spirochaetaceae bacterium
AAACCACTCGGTCTACCTGCGAAAACTCGGCATCGATGTGATAACGACCGGTGATCAGGCGTACTTCAAGAAGGATATGGTCGAGCACATCGAGAAGGCGTATTACCTCTTGCGACCCGCGAACCACCCGCCGTCGAATCCCGGACGAGGTTGGCGGTACTACACGGTCGGCGATCGGAAAGTAGCCGTCGTGAGCCTACTCGGTCAGGCGGGCTTCGATCGAATCCATCTCAGCAATCCGTACACTTTTCTGCCTGAGCTCGTCGAGAGAATCAAGCGCGAGACGAATACGATAATAATCGATTTCCACGCGACCACGACGGCCGAAAAAGGCAGTATGTTTTTCCACGCCGACGGGCACGTGTCGGCCGTGATCGGGACCGGCCAACGTGTTCAGACGTCGGACGCCCGAGTCATGCCGGGCGGCACGGGCGTGATCTGTGACGTCGGCCGGACCGGGAGCATCGATTCGGTCGGTGGGCTCGAACCCTCGATCGAAATCCAAAAGTTTCTCAAACAGGTCCCGGAGAGATCGAGTGAGGCGTGGGCGCGGCCCGAGATGCACGCCGTCGTCCTCGAGATCGACGACGACGGAAAGACGGTCTCGATCGAAGCGTATCGTGAGCCGTGCAAGGAGAATCCCGATGGTGGAAAAAGCACGAGTACTTAAGAGCGAAGGCCGGATCGTCACGTTGTCGTGCGGTTCACCCGCGTGTGGATCGTGTTCCGGGCATTTCTGCAACCTCCGCGACCGCATTTTTCCCGCGCTTAACACCGGGAACCTCCCCGTCGAGGAAGGTGACATCGTCGACGTATTCGTCGCCCCCGGCAAGGCTATCGTGTCCGGTTTTATCGTTCTTATCATGCCGCTGGTTTTGTTTGCCGTTGCGTACTGGGTAACCGGTCGCGTCTCCGGCGGCGCGTCGGATCTTGTGCGCGTGGCGTTCGGACTTGTCGGGCTCGCGTGCGGATTCGGGCTCGCGTACGCGGTGAACCGGTTGCGTCCTGAGAAGGACTACCCCGAGATCATCGGACGGCTCGGTTGATCATGTCGACGTGTAGCCGAACACGTCGATAAACGCTGTCGTAACGGCTTTCTTTGCTTCGACCATCGGCACGCTTCGCCCGAGTAACCGTTCGAGCGAAGTCTGTCCCCGGTCGCGGATACCACACGGTACGATCCACCCGAAATGCGAAAGGTCGGTCGAGATATTGAACGCAAAACCGTGCATCGTCACGCGTTGCGACACCGCGATTCCGATCGCCGTGATTTTCTCATCTTGGACCCAGACACCGCGATGCGCCTCGTCGCGGCCCGCATCGACTCGGTACTCCAAGAGAACCCGGATGAACACTTCTTCGAGATTCCGAATGAACGAACGAAGAGCGCGTTCCTTCTCGTAGAGGTGAATGATGACGTATCCGACGAGTTGACCGGGACCGTGGTACGTGGCTTCGCCGCCGCGGTTAATGCGATGAACGGTCGCTCCGGCGGCCTCGAGCACCGAAGGTTCGACGAGGATGTCCTCGTCCGCCGCGCTCTTCCCCATCGTGATGACGGGGGGGTGCTCGAGCAGCAGCAGGGTGTCGGGGATCTGTTCGGCGATCCTTTGTGCCACGAGCTCTTGCTGCAGCGCGAACGCTTCGGGATATCCAATCCGACCGAGGTCGCGTACGTCGAGCGTCTTCATGCGACGGTGCTCCGTTCCACGTACTCCGTGATTCGGCCGGCCAAGTCTTGCAGCGCCACGATCTCCGTTACGACACCGGCTTCGACCGCCGCTCGCGGCATACCGTATACGACGCAACTCGCCTCGTCCTGCGCGATAGTGACCCCTCCTGCGCGGTAAACGGCCCCGAGCTCGACCGCGCCGTCGCGTCCCATCCCGGTCATGATCACCGCGATCGCGGAGTTTCCGTACTCTGCGGCGACCGACCGAAACAACACATCGGCCGACGGTCGATGGCCGTTACGCGGAGGTTCGTCGTTCAATCGGCAGAGCCCCGCAAGGCTGCGTTTTTCGACGGTGATGTGTCGATTACCCGGCGCGATCAACACGCGATTCGGCTTGAACACGTCACCGTCTTCGGCTTCCTTTACCTCGTACGGTGAGATCCGGTCGAGACTGCGTGCGAACTCGGCGGTGAAGCCCGCCGGCATGTGCTGAACGACGACGATCGGCACGTTGAGGGTTCCCGGGAGCGCGGCGAACAACTTCCGAAGCGCGTTTGGACCGCCCGTCGAAACGCCGATCGCGACGAGTTCGACGCTTCCCGGCGCCGGCGGCGCGACCGTGGACGAGACCTTCGGTGTCTCAGGCGGTGCGCTCGTGCTTTTTTGGCGTTCCGGGACCGGGTGACTCGTCGCGTGATTCGCGCTCGCCCTTGTTCTCTTTCGATACGCGGAGCCGTAACTGCGGACCATCTCGGTGAGTGTCTCGGCGACCGCGTGGATATCGTGTGAGACCGACCCCGACGGCTTCGCGACAAAGTCCGATGCGCCCATCGAAAGAGCTTCCATCGTGATTTGAGCGCCTTTCTGAGCTATCGAGGACAACACGACGACAGGAATATCGATGCCGCGTTTCCTCCTCTCTTCGAGAAACTGAATCCCGTTCATCTCGGGCATCTCGAGATCGAGTACGATGCAGTCGACCTCGAGCCGTTCAAGCTTTTGAAGCGCAAAAACACCGTTCATCGCGGTCGCCGCAAGACTCAAGTCCGGCGCGGCTTCGATGATTCTGCTGACGAGGTTCCTCATGAGCGCCGAGTCATCGACGACCAAAACCGATACTTTCCCGTTTTCCACTCGCGCCTCTATCGCACCGTTTTTCCGATTTCGACCGACTTTCCGTAAATGCACGCCCACTCGGTCTTGATAAACTCAAACTGCGTCTTCATTCCAAACAGCGATTCCGAGTGGCCGATAAAAAGGTACGACCGCGGCGCCATCGCGGACCAGAACCGATTCACGCTCGCCTTCTGGGCGGCTTCGTCGAAGTAGATCAAAACGTTTCGACAAAAGACGACGTCAAGATTCGAGAGCCCGCTGTCGTTCTTGAGATTATGGTAATCGAATCGCACGAGCGACTTGATCGAGTCGACGATCCGGTAACCCCCGGCTTTCTTCTCGAAGTACTTCGACAGATACGATTCCGGAATTCCCGAGACGCGCGAGTCGGCGTAGAACCCCTCCTGCCCGATCAAAAGCGATTTCAGGCTAATGTCCGAGCCGGTGATCTCGATCGTGAAGTCCGGCGGCAGGAGCTCCTTGCACAACATCGCGATCGTGTACGGTTCCTCACCCGTCGAACACCCGGCGCTCCATATCTTCACTCTGCGTTCGTGCGACCGGGCCTTGATCAACTCCGGGATCACGAAGTACTCGAACGTCTGCATATGAGCCGCGTTTCGGAAGAACCGCGTCAGGTTGGTCGTCACCGAGTCGAGCAGAGTCCTGAGTTCGTCCGAGTTCGACCGTATGAGCCGGTAGTACGAGTCGACCGTATCGAGTCCCGCAATTCTGAGCCGCTCGCGCAGGCGGCTCTCGAGAATCGAACGATTTGAGCTGGAGAAGTGAATCCCGCTTTCGTCGTATATTATTTTCCGGAACTTTTCGAAATCTTCATCCAAAAGGAAATCAGACATAATACATTTTCGGAAGTGTATGAATTTGGTTTTGCGCTGTCAATACGGGAGTTTTCGCGCGCCGCGTGGTATATTCAACTGCGTTATGGTAGTCGTGTGGGCAGAAGTATCGGTGAAAGGAATACGGCTCCGTCATACCGATCGTGAGCCGGTCGTGATCCTGCAGGATAACACTAGCGGGCGGTGTTTCGGTCTTCGGGTCGGGGCAACGTCGGCCGGAGAGATTATCCTGGAGGTCGAAGGTGCTCGTCCCGTCGAACGAACGACCGCGGACGTCATTCGTGACGTCTTCACGGTGCACGGCATCTCGGTGACACGAATCGAGTTGTACGGTGACGCAAAAACACGAGCCAGACTACGATACATCTCGGCAGGTACCGAGTACAGCCTCGAAATGAACGCCGGCGACGCGCTTGCTCTCGCGGTCAGGATGCGAGCGCCGATCTTTGCGCACGCGGATCTAGTCACCGCGCGCTGCGAGAGGATCGCGTTCAGCGAGACCGGAGCGTCGGAGTATCTCGCGCTTGAACCTGCCGCGTTACGTTGACACTGCGGCGATGGGCAACCATAATAAAATCCCATGAAGAAGTACGTTTTCGTGACGGGCGGCGTGTGTTCCAGCCTCGGGAAAGGGATCGCTGCCGCGTCATTAGGTAGTCTCATGGAGTGTCGCGGGCTCAGCATCCGCATCGTCAAAATCGATCCTTACATTAACGTGGACGCCGGGACGATGAGTCCGTATCAACACGGTGAAGTTTACGTCACCGACGATGGGGCGGAAACCGATCTCGATCTCGGCAACTACGCACGGTTCACTCAGTCTTCGTTGTCGAAGGCGAGCTCGATAACGACGGGCCAAGTGTACCAAGAGGTTATACAGCGCGAGCGCGAGGGCAGATACCTCGGGCGAACCGTGCAGGTCATCCCGCACATCACCGACCGCATCAAGCAGCGAATCCTCGCGGTCGGCGAACAATCCGACGTCGACCTTACTATCGTCGAGATCGGAGGAACCGTGGGAGACATCGAGTCGGTTCCGTTCCTCGAAGCGGCCCGACAGATGATTCACGAGCTCGGACACGAGAACGTTCTCGCGGTGCATCTTACCTTGATACCCGAGACCGCGGGCGGAGAGCTCAAGACAAAGCCGACGCAGCACTCGGTCAAGGAGCTCCGCGAGATCGGTATCCAGCCCGACGTCCTTTTGTGCCGCGCGCCGGCGCAACTCGACGACGACATGCGCCGCAAGATCGCGCTGTTCACGAACGTCGATTTTGACGCGGTGTTCTCCGCCGCCGACGTCTCGAAGACGATTTACGAGATTCCTCTGATGTTCCACGCGCAGAAAATGGACGAGATCATTCTCGACCGGCTCAAGGTGCCGTACGCCGAAGCCGAGCTCGCCGGTTGGTCGCGCGTCGTCGGTGTTTTCCAGTCGTCCGGCCCGATTGTCCGGATCGCGGTCGTCGGGAAGTACATCGACTTGAACGACTCCTATAAGTCGGTCGACGAGGCGTTGTACCACGGAGGCGTCGCGAACGACGTTCGGGTCGAGCTTGTGAAAATGGACTCCGAAAGGTTGGAGAAGCTCGATGATCTCAGCGAGGCTTTCAGCGGCATCGACGGCATTCTTGTCCCGGGCGGCTTTGGAAGCCGCGGAATAGACGGTATGATCCGGACCGCGCAGTACGCGCGAGAGAACAACGTGCCGTATCTCGGTATCTGTCTTGGAATGCAGGTCATGGTGATCGAGTACGCGCGTAATGTCGTGGGTTTGGCCGACGCGAACAGCACCGAGTTCGCACCCGAGTGCGAACACCCGGTCGTGAGCCTGCTTGAAGAGCAGGTCGACGTCAAGAATTACGGCGGCACGATGCGTCTCGGCGCGAGCACTTCGGTACTCGTGGAGGGCACACAGCTACGCGAGGTTTACGGCACCGCGACCGTCTCGGAGAGACACCGACACCGGTACGAGGTCGCGAACAAGTACCGCGACCGGCTCGCTGCTGCAGGGCTGATTGTCGCGGCCGTTACGGCCGATGACGCGCTGGTCGAGTCCGTTCAATGGTCGCGCCACGACTGGGGAATCGGCGTGCAGTTTCATCCCGAATTCAAGTCGAAACCGATAGACGCGCACCCCTTGTTCGCGAGTTTTGTCGCCGCGAGTCTCGGGAGAACCGGCAAAAAAAACGCGGCGGAGCGGGTGGCATCATCGGCATGAACGCGCGCCGTCCCGCGCTATTCATCGGCGTGACCGCGATGCTCGTCGTTTTCGCGGCGTGTAGCCTCGACTACACCGGCACGGACATCGCCGACGAGCTATCGTCCGATGTTCCGGAAATCGTCCTGTTCGATTTCACCTATACCGTGCGACGCGCGAACGGGTCGATTCTCGTTTTTTCCGCCGACCGAATGGAGTCGTATTCGGCGCGCGACGAGCATCGGTTATTCTCCGTCGCGTTCATCGAGATCGACCCGGTCGGAGATCGCGCGACCGACGGAACCGCCGATTTCGCGATGATCGATACGCGGACCGAAGATGTCGAGCTCACCGGTTCGATCGAGTTTTACTCGACCCAGAACGAGGCGCGGATCTTTGCCGAAACGTTGTCGTGGCGCAGCGAGGGACGGATTCTCTCGAGTCCTGCCGACGACGTTGTGATCGTAGAGAGAGACGACGGCTCGGTGGTTCGTGGTTCGGGTTTTCGGGCCGACGCGCTGCACAATACGATCGAGTTTACCGGGGGTTCGTCCGGTCGGATAGTGATCGATGAAGACGAATGATCTTCGCTGTTCGCAGATCGTCCGTGCGGGATTTCTGATCGCGCTCGTGGTCGCAGGCGTCGCAACGGTATCGGCGCAGAGCACGTCGTTCGAGTTCTCCGGCGACCGGACGTCTATCGTTCTCGCGCGCGGACGCGAAAGGACCGTGCTCAGGGGCAACGCGCGGATCGCCTCGGACTCGACGATCGTCACAGCCGACGAGATCGAGTTGTACGGAACGGATTTCCGGTACGCGGTCGCAAGCGGATCGGTGACGGTGGTCGACACGAAAAACGACCTTCGTGTCACCGCGCAGAAGTTATTCTACGATCGTGAGGCGGAGATTATGCGCGCAGAAGGCAACGCGGTCATGGAGGACTTCGCCAACGAGACGGTCGTGAAGGGCGGTATCATTGAAAACCGTGACGAGGACGGAATCACGATTGTACAGATCGGGGTACGGATTTTCCGCGAGAACCTTACCGCGCGTTCGGAGTTCGCGCGGTACCGCCGGCGCGAGAACATCGTAGAGCTATCTGGTCTTCCGGTTGTTCTGTACCGTGGCGACGAGTATCGCGCTACGCGAATCGTGATCGACATCGACCGCGATGAGGTCGCGCTTCAGGGTGAAGTGCGCGGAACGATCACGACGCAGGACGAGTGAGGTAACGCGTGTCGGCCGATACAACCCTGGCGGTGCATGGCCTCTGCAAATCGTACGGACGCAAGCGTGTCGTGAGAGACGTCGATTTCTCGATGAACGAAGGCGAGATCGTCGGCTTCCTCGGGCCGAACGGCGCGGGGAAGACGACGGTTTTTTACATGATCGTCGGGTTCATCTCGCCGAATCGTGGACGGATCGCGCTCGGCGGACGCGACATTACGCGCCTGCCGATGTACAAGCGCGCGAGGCTTGGGATATCGTATCTTCCGCAAGAGGCGTCGGTCTTTCGAAAACTCACCGTCGAGCAGAACGTACTCGCGGTGCTCGAGACGCGTAACGACCTCTCGCGCGCCGAGAAACACGCGATGGCCGACGAGCTCATCGCCGAGCTCGGGATCGAGTCAAACAGGAAGCAGAGGGCGTACACGCTATCGGGCGGTGAGCGGCGCCGCACCGAAATCGCGCGTGCACTCGCGATCAAGCCCCGGTTCCTGCTTCTCGACGAGCCGTTTGCGGGGATCGATCCGATCGCGGTGTTCGAGATCAAGTCGATCATCAATACACTCACAAAACGAGGGATCGGAGTCCTGATAACCGACCACAACGTCCGTGACACTCTCGATATCACGCACAGATCGTACATCATCACCGAAGGTGCGATCGTAGTGTCCGGATCCCGCGACGAGGTCATGCAGAACGAGATCGCGCGGAAGGTCTACCTCGGCGAATCGTTCCGAATGTGATTCCTGTCGACGTTGACAAATCGGCAAGGGTGAAACCATAATAGAGTCTCACGTACGTCGAGGGAGATGAGTGCAGTCACAGAAACCGTACCTGGTCCAGGAACAACGCCTCAAGATGAGTCCTCAGCTCTACCAGAGCATTCAGATCATGGCGATGCCGATCCAGGACTTACGGTTTCGGATACAACAGGAAGTGGAGGCGAACCCGGCGCTCGAAATACTGGAAGAGAAGTCTACCGTCTCGCTCGACGAGAGCCCACCGAAAAACAGCGAAGAGCTTGAGTACTTCGAAAACAGCTCGGATCCGGGGTTCACGCAACGGTACGACGATGAGTCGAGCGACAACAAGCGCCAGTTCATGGAAGGTGCGCTGACGCGGCCCGAGTCGCTTCACGAGCATCTGCTGTGGCAGCTTCGGCTGCAGCCGATCTCATCTGAATCGTTTGGCCTCGGTGAGCTGCTCATTCAGAATCTCGACGCGAACGGCTTCCACCGCGAGCCGCCGCGGGTTCTTGTCCCGGAGGACCGATGGGACGATCTCGACCGCATGCAGGACATGATCCGCTCTTTTGAGCCGGTCGGCACGTGCGTCGCCGACTTCCACGAGTCACTGCTGGTGCAGGCTCGCCTCGCCGAAGAGGCGCCGGCCTTCGTCGAGGACGTGGTCGCCGAGCACCTCGATCTTCTCGAACGCGGGAAGTACGCCGAGATCGCGCGCAAACTCAAGACCGATGAAGAGACGATCCTCGAGTGCCTGGCTTTCATCAGGACCTTGACGCCGTTCCCAGGTCGACTGTTCTCGAGCGACTCGCCAACGTACGTCGTTCCCGATCTTCTGGTGACGATGAAAGACGGTCGGCTTGTGATCATCATGAACGACGAAGAGATCCCGGTTCTCGGCATGAACTCGTTTTTCACCGAGCTCGCGGGTTCGAGATCCGCCGGTGACGGCGCCGACAAGACTGCGAAACGGTTCGCCGCGTCAAATATCAAAAACGCGCAGTGGTTCATCAACAGTATTCATCAACGAAACCGTACGCTTCTGAAAACCGCTCGCGCGATTCTCGATTTCCAACGGGATTTTTTCCTCAAGGGGCCGAAATTTCTTGTACCATTGACGTTGAAAGACATCGCGAACGAAATCGGCGTGCACGAAGCGACCGTCTCACGCATCGCGAACGGCAAGTATATGCAGACCGAGTGGGGTATATTCGAGATACGGTATTTTTTCACGAATTCGATCTCCGGAGCCGGGTCTTCCGGGTCACGGTTCTCGAAAGAGGGGGTGAAACAGACGATACGCGAAATACTCGAACAGGAAGCCGGTACACGACATATGTCCGATCAAAAGATCGCTGATCTTTTGAGCAAACGTGGGATTAAGATCGCGCGGCGGACCGTCGCCAAGTACAGAGGCGAACTCGACATCAGCTCATCATACGAAAGGTAGGGAATCCATGGACGTGCAAGTCAAAGGTGTACATATCGACGTTCGAGACGAAACGCGCGATTTTATCGACGAGAAACTCGAGAAAATCAGTTTCGCCGAAGACAAAATCGTGTCGCTCGATTTCACGTTGACCAAAGAAAAACAACGATTCGACGCCGAAGCGAAGATCCACTTCCGTTGGGGGCTCTCTGCCGTCATTAAGGAAGAAGCGTTCGATCTTCACGAAGCGCTCGACCGGTTGATCGACAGTGTCGAGTTGAAGGTCCGTAAGGAAAAATCGAAGATCAAGGACCACAAGGACCATAAGGATCTGAACGACATCGTCGAACCCGACGATGGTCTGTAGTCACGGATGAAGAGATTTTCCGTACTCGATCTTCTCGACCTCGAACTCAAAGAGCACAATGACCTGGATCTCCGGTGTATCGGGGGCAGAGCCGGGTTATCGCGCGAGATCACGATCCCGGACTTGAACCGTCCGGGCTTGGCGTTGAGCGGCTTTTTCGATAAATTCGGAGCGGCGCGAATACAGATCTTTGGGCAAGGCGAAACGGCGTATCTGAAAAAGCTCGAGCGTGAGGGGCGGGTAGACACCCTTGTCGAGCTGTTCAAGGAGGATATTCCGTGTGCGATTTTCACGCACGGTCTGTCGCCGACGGCGGACTTCGAGCGTATTGCCGAGCAGACGAGCTGTCCCGTCCTACAGACGGCGCTGCCGTCGTCCGAGTTCTCTTCACGACTGATCCGTGCGTTGAGCAACGTATTCGCGGCGAAGGAGACTCTTCACGGGGTTCTCGTCGAGGTTTTCGGGATCGGGATTCTCTTTCTCGGAGACTCCGGGGTCGGGAAAAGTGAGGCAGCGCTTGAACTCGTCGAACGCGGCCATCGGCTCGTGGCCGACGACGCCGTCGAGGTCCGGTGCGTCTCGGGGAACATTCTTATGGGACAGGGGGCGAACAAGGCGCTCGGTCACCATATGGAGATTCGCGGCCTCGGGATCATCAACGTAACCCATCTGTTCGGCGTCGGCGCGATACGCGACACGAAGCAGATACAGTTGATCGTCGAGCTCGAGCTCTGGGACGCGGCTAAGCTGTACGATAGGATCGGTGCCGAGGAGAAGACGATGGAGATCCTCGGCGTGAAAGTTCCGCATCTGCTCATCCCGGTCAAACCCGGGCGCAATGTGCCGATTATCATCGAAACCGCGGCGATGAACGAAAGATTGAAGAAAATGGGGTACTATTCGGCTCGCGAGTTCAATCAGAGCGTCCTGAAGTGGCTCGAAAGCGAAAACGCGCGCCGGCATTACCTGAACAAGAGTTCCGCGAGTCCGGACGACACGGATTCTTGATTCTTGATCGACGGGGAGAAGCATGACGGAAAGGGAAATCGTCGTTAAGAACCGCGCGGGTATCCATGCGCGACCGGCCGCGTTGATCGTTCAGACGGCCGGGAAATTCGACTCAAAGATAATGTTCCAAAAGGACGGCGAAGCCATAAACGCAAAATCCATTATGGGCATCATCACGCTAGGTGCGGCGTACAACACCGCCTTGACGATCACCGCGGATGGAGCCGACGAGGCGGCTGCGGTCGATGCGCTCGCGACGTTGTTTGAAAATCGTTTCGAAGAGGAGTGATGCACGGAAGTGGATCATCCTGGTCGGCCTGTTCCTCGTGACCTCGGTCGTTCCGGCGCTTGAAGTACGCGCCTCATCGGCTGAAACGGCCTTCGGCGTCGATGTCGTTTTCCAGGTCGACGGTATAGACGCCGAGCGTCTCGTCGAGTCTCTCTCCGATGGGCACGTCGCCGAGTTCCAGTACTCCGTGCGTCTGTATCGGTCCAGTTCCGGACTCGCCGCACTGTTCGGAGATCAACTTGAAATCGAGCACGACGAAACAATGACCGTCCGATGGGACGTATTCTCGCGCCGATACGTCGCCGTCGTGTCCGGCGGGGATTCGGAGTACTTCGACTCGATGGCAGACTTCCTTTCCCGTATCTCGGCTTTTCGTGTGACTGTACCGGCAGTGAGCCTATCTGATCGGCATTTTCTTCTCGCTCGAGTCGAAATCACGCCCGAGCGGATTCCCCCGGCTTTGAGAATCGTCGAGGTCTTCTACACCGGTGACCGTGTCGTCACGCCGTGGGTTCGGGTCACGACGGACTCGATTCGGAGCGATTGATGAAGACACCACGGCATCCTTCGACGTCTAAAAGCGCGTTAATGAGCCTCGGCTTGCTGTATATCGTGATTATCGCGTTGGTGATCATGTTCTCTAATCGTGTGATGTCCGATATTTCGCTCGCGCGCTCGGCGCCTCTTTCGCTTGTCGTATCGCTGGCCGTGCTCTTTCCGGTCGTGCTGCTCGTGACGATTGCGATTAGCATCGTTCGACTCGTCCGTGAACGTGCGTCGGGGCTTCCGGGAGTCGGTTTCAAGGTTCGTCTCGTGTTGTTTTTCACGGTTGTCGTGGTACTCTCTACCGTCCCTCAAGGCATCCTTTCGGTTAACTTCATCAACACCGCCATGAACGCGTGGTTCGGAGCGCGAACCGGCGAGGCCGTGCGGGGCGGTCTTTCGATCGCACTACAGTACTACGACGACAAGGCCTCCGGGCTCGCGCGCACCGCGCGCGGAGGTGTGTATCAGAACCTGACCGACGACGTCGGTCGCAGCCCACGGCGTGTGTGGGACACCGTTCAGACGCTTTTCCCGGATGTCGCGGGGTTTCAGGTGTTCGACAGCTCGTTCGTCGAGACGTTCTCGGGCGGCGATCCGCGAACCGGCGTGCGCGGATCGCAAGTAGCATCGATGCAGGACGGCTTCGTGACCCGGACGACCGCCGGCGACCTGAGTTTCCTGCAGACACGTACGACGCACCGGACGAGCGACGGAGCCTACTACGTCGTTCTCAGCGCTCTGTTGCCCGACGGGTTCGACCGTGTCGCGGGGGAGCTGACCGACTCGATCGAGGTCTTTGCTCAACTTGACCGGCTTGGGTCACTCGTCGTGATCGCGATCGTCGTGTTCTACGTGCTTTTCTCACTTCCGATGTTCCTGCTCGCGATCCTCGTGAGTTTTTTCATCGCCGACGAGATAATCCGCCCGATCGTCAACCTCGAGCAAGCGACTCGACGCGTCGCGGACGGCGATTATTCGTTCAGGATTCTGACGCAATCGCACGACGAACTCAGCCACCTCGTCGACTCGTTCAACCAGATGGTCTCGGAACTCGATCGGACGCGGAAAAAGATTCTGCAAACCGAAAAAGTCGCGGCGTGGCAGGAGATCGCGCAGCGGCTGGCTCACGAGATCAAAAATCCGCTTACTCCGATCAAACTTGCGGCAGAACGCGTCTTGAGGCGGTACGCGTCGGGTTCCGACGACTTCGGGAGCGTGCTCGAGTCATCGGTCCGTTCGATCGTGACCGAAGTCGAAAACCTCAGTACGCTTCTGAGCGAGTTTCGCAATTTTTCGCGCCTGCCTGATCCCGAAATTGCGGCGGTCCGGCTCAAGGCGCTCGTCGCCGACGTCGCCGGCACGTACGCCGAGAGTCGCGACCTCGGCACAAAGATCCGGTACGATTCGATACCCGAGGATCTCACCGTACTGGTCGACGCCGGGCAAATGAAGCAGGTTTTCGCGAATCTTTTCAAGAACTCGCTTGAGGCGATGTCGGCCGGCGGGGAGATTCTCGTACGTGCGGACCTTGTAAGAAAAGGCAATTCGCCGTATTGTAGAATCCAGATACAGGACACCGGCGTGGGAATCGCCCCTGAGTTCCACGAGCACGTTTTTAACCCGTATTTCACGACAAAAACGAGCGGAACCGGGCTGGGGCTCTCGATCGTCGAACGGATCATTTTTGACCACAACGGTCAGATCTGGTTCGAAACCGAGCCTGAGTTAGGAACAACCTTCTTTATCGACATTCCCGCCTGACGAGGAGGCATCAGTGAGCAGAGTTCTCATCGTCGACGACGAGGACGGCATTCGAGACATATTGAGAGATATTCTCCAGGACGAGCAGTACACCGTGTTCTCGGCGGCCGACGGGATCGAAGGGCTCGACGTGTTGCGACACCATCCGATCGACGTCGTTCTGCTCGACGTCTGGCTACCGCGGATGGGCGGGATCGACGTGCTCAAAGAGATCAAGGCCAACTACACCGACACCGAAGTCGTGATTATCTCGGGACACGGCAATATCGATCTCGCGGTCAAGGCGGTTAAACTCGGCGCGTTCGACTTTCTCGAGAAGCCTTTGAGCCTCGAAAAGGTCCTCACCGTGGTCAAGAACGCGCTTCAGATCGAGACGCTTAAGAAAGAAAACCGACGTTTGCGGAATTCCATGGTGCACGAGGATGAAATTCTCGGTGAAACTCTTCCGATGCAAAAAGTCCGGACGCTGATCGGGCAAAGCGCGGGCTCCGACTCGCGCATCCTGATTCTCGGCGACAACGGAACCGGTAAGGAGCTTGTTGCGCGTGAAATCCACCGGAAGAGCCGGCGCGCGGGCGGTCCGTTTATCGAGGTCAACTGCGCCGCGATTCCCGACGCGTTGATCGAGAGTGAGCTTTTTGGACACGAGAAGGGTGCTTTCACGGGCGCGGTATCGCGAAGAAAAGGGAAGTTCGAGCTCGCCGACGGCGGTACACTTTTCCTCGACGAGATCGCCGATATGTCGCTCTCGGCGCAAGCGAAGGTGCTGCGAGCGGTGCAGGAGATGACGTTCGAACGCATAGGCGGTGAGGACTCGATAACGGTCGATGTCCGTGTCATCGCCGCGACGAACAAGGACATTCAGGCCGAGATCAAGGCCGGCCGGTTTCGCGAGGATCTTTTTTTTCGGCTGAACGTGATACCGATCCAGATGCCGGCGCTCCGTGAACGAGCCGCCGACTTGCCTCTGTTGCTCGCGTATTTCATGGAGAAATTCCGACCGTCCGCCGACGTTCCTGTGAAGCGGTTTGCCGACGACGCGATGGCTTTCCTGACCGAGTTCTCATGGCCAGGGAATGTCCGCGAGCTCAAAAACTTTGCGGAAAGAATTAACATCATGTCCGACGAAGAGGTTGTATCACTCGAGACGGTGCGGTATTATCTTGGCGAGGTTACCGGAGATTCGAGTTACGAACCGTCCGGCATCGATGAGTTCCTTGATATGGGGTTGTCCGAAGCGCGCGAGAATTTTGAGCGCAGGTTCCTGGTTCGCAAACTCGCCGAAAACGAGAACAACATTTCACGGACAGCTCAAGATATGGGCATCTATCCGAGTAACCTGCACGCGAAGATAAAGAAATACGGGATCGAGATCGAGCGATGAAAGTGATAACGAAGCGCCAACAAGAGGTTCTCGCGTTTATCAAGCGATTCATCGGCGAACACAAATTTCCCCCCACGATGCGTGAGATATCGGAGAACTTCGGCATTTCCGTGAAAGGCGCTTACGATCACGTCAAAGCCATCGAGAAAAAGGGCTATATTCACTGCAACAACAATCGGTCGCGAACGATCGAAGTGATAGAGAGGAACGGAACGCCCGACTCGACCGTCGTGGAGATCCCGATCCTCGGGAACGTCGCGGCCGGTAAGCCGCTGTTTGCGGAGGAGAATCTCGACGGAACAATCAGGCTTCCGTCGGACACCGTCAAAAGCGGCCGGTACTTCGCGCTGTTTGTTCGGGGGGACAGCATGATCGACGCGGGCATCATCGACGGAGATCTCGCGGTCATCCGCGAGCAGCCCGTTGCGGAGAACGGCGAGATCGTTGTCGCGATGGTCGACGAAGCGGTAACGTTGAAGCGTTTCTTCAAGGAGCGGAACCGCGTAAAACTTCAGGCCGAGAATCGCGCGTATCCACCGATTTTCACGCAGAATGTCCGAGTAATCGGGAAACTGTCGCACATCATGCGGAGCTATGAGTAAGCGCCGTAACGTCTTTCTTCTTTCCGGCCCGGAAAACGGCGACAAAAAAGAGTTCATCCGGTCACTCGTCGCGGGGGCCGAAAAATCCGGTGGAGCGCCGCCCGATCGGCACCGGTTCTACGCGTTTGAGACGCCTGCGCGCGAAGTCGTCGCGCTGCTCCGGAACGGTACTCTGTTTGCACCACACGTCCTGATCGAACTCCACGCGGCCGAAGAGATCAAGAAGAAGGACGAACTCGACGCGCTCGTCGCGTATATCGAGAGTCCCTCGGATGCCGCGACATTGGTGCTCGTGACCGATGAAACAGAGAGTCGCGTCTCGAAGAAGATCGTCACGGCCGTACCGCCGGATAACAAAAAGACATTCTGGGAGATGTTCGACAACCAGAAGGCCGCGTGGGTCACCGCGTACCTGAAGCGCCGCGGAGCGCGGATCGAGGCGGCTGCCGCGGAGTTTTTGCTCGAACTCGTCGAGAATTACACCGACGATCTGGCCGCGGAGTGCGACAAACTCGCGCTGTTTTTTGTCGACGGCGCGATGATCACCGTCGACGATATCGAGCGGTACATCTACCACACAAAAGAGGAGAACGTTTTCACGCTGTTTGACGACATCGTAGCGGGAGAGTTCTCCGACGCGCTTGAAAAGTTGCAGACCATTCTGCTCGGCGCGGGTGGGCATCCCGTGCAGATTCTCGCGGGGATCATCTGGCAAATCCGACGACTGTACGACCTCGTCGAGCTTGTGCACGCTAATACTCCGGTCAGGGACGCGATGACGAAACTGAACATCCGCGGCAAGAGAAACCAGGCGACGTACTCCGCCGCGCTCAAGCGTTACGACCGGACCGCCGTCCGCGGAATCCTGGCCGCGGCCGCCGAGTGCGACGCTTTCTTGCGGACAAATCGGCCCGCGCTGCACGCGGCCGCGCTCCACAACTTTGTGTATCGGACAATGATTCGGCACGGCGAGCCGGCCGCTACGCCTGCACCGTAGGCATACATCGGCCGTGCGGTCATCGGCCGTGCGGTCATCGGCCGTGCGGTCATCGAGACATCATCCGGGAGGAAGACGATGAAAATTCTTGTGGCGGACTCGCTTTCACGCTTAGCGACCGGTGCGCTTATGGCGCTCGGTGCCGACCTGAGCGTTCAACCGGACGCGACCGCCGAGTCGCTGCCCTCTCTTGTCGGCGACAACGACGTCCTGATCGTCCGGTCGACAAAAGTCACGCAAGAGACGATCGACGCGGGCGGTTCGCTGTCGCTGATCGTTCGTGCTGGTGCGGGGACTAACACGATCGACACCGCCGCAGCGAGCCGACGCGGAATCGCGGTCGCCAACTGTCCCGGCATGAACACCGATGCCGTCGCCGAACTCACGATCGGGATGATCGTCGCGGCCGATCGGCGGATCGTCGACGCGGCGATCGATCTCCGGTCCGGACGTTGGAAAAAGAAACAGTACTCGGCCGCCCGCGGGCTCAAAGGACGCACGATCGGCATCGTGGGCCTCGGCGCGATCGGCTTGGCGGTGGCCCGCCGCGCTGCGGCTTTCGGTATGACCGTCGGGGCGTGGTCTCGAAGCCTTACGCCGGAAGCTGCCGAGCAGCACGGCATTGCGCGATTCGAGAGCCTCGCCGAGCTTGCCGCTTCCTCGGATGTCGTCTCGGTACACCTGGCGGCGACGGCCGAAACACGACGGATTATCTCAGAAGATTTCTTCGCCGCGATGAAGAGCGGGGCCGTTTTTGTTAATACCTCGCGCGGCGACGTCGTCGATCCGGACGCTCTTCGCGCCGCGATCGAGACAAAGGCAATTAAGGCCGCGCTCGACGTGTTCGACGATGAACCGGCTGCGGGCGACGCGCCGTTCGCTGCCGTTGAGATCGCGGCCGTCGTGACCGGGACTCCGCACATCGGTGCGTCGACCGACCAGGCTTCAGACGCGATCGCGGCGGAAGTCGTGCGTATCGTGTCGTCGTATGCCGAAACCGGGCGCCCGATCAACGCGGTAAACGTCGTCGAGAAGACCGATGCGCCGTACACGCTCGTCGTGCGGCACTACAACCGGGTGGGCGTGCTCGCGGCGATACTCGTGGAGATCCGGAACGCCGGCATCAACGTCGAAGAGATGGAGAATCGGATATTCAGCGGCGGAGTCGCCGCGTCGTGTCGACTCAAGCTGGACGAATCTGCGCCCGCCGAAACGATAGCGAAACTGCGACAAATCGAGAACGTCATTCAGGTCGTGGCGTAGCGCCGTCGGGGTGCTCATCGTCCGGCTCATCGTTCGGCCGTTCTACGCGCTCTGCGCGATACTCGGCCATCGCGTCGTGAACGGCGTCGGCGATCGCGCGCGGGAGTCCGGCCTGGTACAGTGCGTCCGCGGGGGCCTCAGCGACCGCTTCGATCGAGCCGAACACTTCGAGCAACCTGCGGCTTCGTGTCGGCCCGATTCCCGGAACCGACTCGAGCCGTGAATCAGCGATCTCTTTCGACTGTAAACCCGCGCGAAACGTCGTCGCGAACCGGTGCGCCTCGTCGCGGATGTACTGGAGGACGCGGAGCGGCGGCGAGCCGTCGGGAAGCGTGACCGGATCGGACCGGGGGAAGAAGATTTCCTCATTCTTTTTTGCGAGACCGATCACCGGGATGCTCTCGAGCTGTAAGGCCGCGAGTATATCGGCGGCCGAGTTTACCTGTCCGATTCCACCGTCGATCACGATCAAGTCCGGTTTCGGTAATCTCTCGTTCACGATGCGCGTGTACCGCCGGGCGACGACTTCGCGAATCGACGCGAAGTCGTCCGCGCGTCCCTCGACGGTGCGAACATGGTACCGCCGATACTCGTTTTTATCCGGTACCCCGTTCTGGAACGATACCATAGACGCGACCGTGTGTTTTCCTCCGATATGCGCGATATCGAAGCCTTCGATTCGCAACGGCAACGCGCGAAGACCGAGAACCGATCTGAGTTCCTCGAGCGCCGGCAGATTGCCTGACTCGCGCATTCGTTTTTCGTGGCTGCTCCGCGCGTTTTCGATCGCGAGGTTCAGGACCGCCCGGTCTCTCCGGTCGACCGGCACGACCGTCTGAACCGTCGCCTCCTGTTCGTGCTCAAAAAAACGAGCGATCATGCGGGAATCGAACGACTCAGGGACAAAGAGCCGCGTCGGGATCGTGCCTCGCTCGGCATAAAACTGGAGCAGGAACTGCTCGATCACCTCTTGCGGTTTGTCGTACATCGGGGCGTAGTACGTGTGTGTATCGATTAGTTTTCCGCCGCGCATCTGGAACACGACGATCGCGCAGATGTCCTCACCGGTCGCGAAGCCGAGGTAATCTCGGACGTCCGGGTCAAAATCGATGATGTTCTGTTCGGTTTCGAGCGTTTCAATCGCGCGGATCGAGTCTCGGTACGACGCGGCCTTCTCGAATTCGCGCCGCTTCGATGTCTCATGCATTTTCGTCTCGAGCTCGGCGATCAGTTCACGCGTCTCTCCGTTCAGCAGACGACGGATCGAGTCGACTCTTTGGTTATACTCCTCCTGCGTTGTTTTTCCCGCGCAGACTGCGGCGCATCGGCCGATGTGGTAGTACAAACACGGGTGTTGTTTTTTTGTGACGGGTTTTCGACATTTGCGAAGCGGAAAGAGTCGCTCGGTGAGGTCGAGGTACCGGTCGATGCTCTCGACGTGAGGGAACGGCCCAAAGTACTGCGAGCCGTCTTGTACGATTTTTCTCGTCCGGAAGACCCGTGGATACTGCTCGTTTGTGATCCGGATAACCGGGTACGACTTTCCGTCTTTGAGGTTGATGTTGTACCGCGGTGCGTGCTTTTTGATGAGATTGTTCTCGAGAAGCAACGCTTCGTACTCGTTTTGGGTCACGATGTACTCAATTCTGTCGATTTTTCGCACGAGGACCGTTGTTTTGATGTCCGTCTCGCGCGCAAAGTACGATTTGACGCGCGAACGGATGTTTTTGGCCTTTCCGACGTAGATAACAGTTCCGTCGGCGTCGTGCATCAGGTACACACCTGGAGAAGTTGGGAATCGCGATACGTCGATCTGTAGTGAACTCTTGCTCATAACTGCCGACAATAATGTATAAAAGTATGCGCGAAAAAGGAATACCAATCGTCGTAATACTATTTTCCCTTCTCGCTTCCGTGTCGGCCCAGGAATCCGTCACTACACTCGGTGACGATCTGGAATGGGTCCGCCGATCGGAGAACGTTGTGTTTCGGGCCGGGGACCGAGGAGCACCCGACATCGTGATTCGTGACGCCGAGTACTCGCGAGACGCCGACACCGATCTTTTGTTGCACTTCAATTCGCTACCGTTTCGGTCGCAGACGCCGTACTACGACGTCTCCACGTCGGGCGTCGAGGTATCCACCGACAACGCGCGACTCGGAGCCGGGGCGGCCGCGTTTCGCGGCGTCGGCGACCAATCCGGCCGCGGCGTGTTCCTTGCGCCGCAGCCCGGGGCGCTTTTCGGTCCGGGTACCGTCTGGGATTCGTTTTCGATCGAGTTCTGGATTTACCCCGCGACGATGGCCGATGGCGAATCAGTCCTGAACTGGACCGGCGTGGACTCGGCCGGCGACAAACGGATTCAGCAACAAATCTCGGCCGAGATCCGGGACAGGCGCATTCGCTGGCGATTCACGAACGTGTTCGAAACCGGAACCGCCGAGCGGTTCTCACTCTCGGTGACCGCCCTCTCGACGCTCGTGCCTCGAAGGTGGAGCCGGCACGCGCTGCGCTTCGACGCATCGATCGGGTTGCTCGAGTATCTCGTCGACGGGCGCCCCGAAGGGATCGCCTACGCGACGTCGAGCGGGCGCGAGGCCGGCACGGTGTATCGAGTTAGAATCGGTGAGTCGCCGGGGCCACATGTCACCATCGGGTCGGAGTTTGTCGGGTTTCTCGACGAGGTCCGGATCACTCGCCGATTCGCCGATGTCTCGGGTATCGAGCGTACCGTCGGCCCTCACGGATCGGTCATCTCGCGTCCGGTCGATCTCGGCGCGCGATCCGCGCGTTTTATAGGAATCGACTCGGTCGACGACCGTCCCGCCGCGACCGATATTTTGTACTACTATCGGATCGGTGACACGATCGCGGACGACGACATCGTAGACGCCGAGTGGCAAGTGCTCAGATCGGGCGAAGCGCTCGACCCCGAGCCACGCGGACGGTTCGTGCAGGTTCGTGCCGAGCTTTTTGCCGACCATCGAGCGAGTCCGCGCCTCTCGAAGATATCCGTGCGGTATCGCGAACCCGCACCGCCGGTTCCGCCGAGCCACGTCACGGCATCCGCCTCCGACGGCGCGGTCACGCTCCGGTGGCGTCCGGTTCTCGACGAGTCGGTGTCGGGCTACGTCGTGTATTACGGCGACCGCCCGGGCCGGTACGTGTTTGCGACGCCGATCGACGTCGGACGGGAGACCGAGTACACGATCGATAATCTCGAGAATGGAAGGTTGTACTTTTTCGCCGTAGCCGCGTATGATGAGCCCAGGCGTGCCGGCCGCATACCATTGTCACGAGAAATTTCGGCACGGCCCGTGAGGACGCCGCGATGACGATTGCACGACGCGAAGATCTACTCGCACGAGCCAGACAAGCCTTTAAGTTCCAGGATTTCGAGACCGCGGAGAGGTTAACGAACGAGATTATAACCGAAGCGCCGAGTTACTTCCCCGCACACATGCTGCTCGGGACGATACACGGTTCGACCGGCAAGTTCGACGACGCGGCGACGGAGTTCAAGAACTGTATCGAGATCGATCCGGACAACTTTGAGGCCCGAAACAATCTCGGGGTCGTCTTCCGGCAGGCAGGCCGCCTTGGCGAAGCGAAGAAGGCCTTCAGCGACGCGCTCAGGCTGAACCCTCGTCGCGCCGACGTGCATTACAACCTGGGCAACGTACACAAGATGGCCGGCGAGACAACCGACGCGATCACGGCTTACAAGAGAGCGATTGAGCTCAATCCTGAGTTTGTGCTCGCGTACAACAACCTCGGAACGCTGCACGAACAGACCGAGGATTACGATTCGGCGATCGAGGTGTTTCTTGAAGGCATCAAGAATGACCCCAACAATCCCACGTTACACTATAACCTGGGCATCGCGTACGATAATCTTGCGCGCCTCGACGAGGCCGAGCGGGAGTTTCGCCGCGCTTTGAAGTCGCGGCCGGGCTGGCCCGATGCGCTGAACAACCTTGGTATCGTGCTTCAAAAGATGGAGCGGTTCGACGAGTCGATGAAGGTCTTTCGCGAGATTCTCGCGGTTGACCCCGAAGACGCGACCGCTCGGAACAATATAGCGACGATTCTCGCCCGGCAAGGGAAGACCGATCAAGCGATCGAGTACTACCGGGATGCGCTCAAAATAAACGCGAAGTACTCGCGTGCTGCAGCGAACCTCGGCCAGCTGCTGGAGCGCCGGCCCGACGCTGAGGGCGCTCTCGACGAACTCCTGCGACTGACCAAAAACGATCCCGACAACATCGATTTACGGTTCCATGTCGCGAAGAAACAGATCGCCGCGGGCCAGTACGACGGCGCGCAGCAGAATCTCAACTACATCCTGAGCCGTCGGCCGGACGATACCAGAGCGATGCGATATCTTGGCCTTGCGTACTTCCACGCGGGAAAAGACCGTCGCGCCGACGAATGGTTCGAGAAACTGCAGGAAGTCGACCCTGACGACCTTCGGTTCCGGTTCAACCTCGCTGAAGCGTACATGGACAAAGGCGAATTTGAGAACGCACTCCGTGAAATCAGTTTTTTTCTCGCTCGACACCCGAGCGACCGGGACGCGGGTGTACTCAAAGCACGGTGCCTCACACAGCTCGGACGCGATTCAGACGCGCTCGAGGTGCTCAATCAGCTCAGAGAGGAGAATCCGTCGGACGGCTCGTTGCTGAGCGAGATTGCGAAGGTTCACTCACGAACCGGACGCCGCGGCGAAGCGATGGACGCGGCGGAACAGCTCATCAGTCTCCAGGGAAACCGCGCCTCCGCGGACGATCTCAGCGATCTGAACCAAAGCCTCGAGCTCTACGAGAACGCGGTCGGTGCGTACGAAGACGAGTATCGTGAAGCGTGGGAACGCAACCTCGAAAAGCTTGCGGAGTTGACGCGACCGGCAGGGCTCGGTGGCGCGTACGACGAGGGCGATCTCGAGATCGAAGGAACCGGAGGTCAGGACGAGGACTCGGTTCCGATCTTTGACTGGGACGAGCAGATCGCGACGGGCGAGGATGAACCCGAACCCGAAGAGGTGATCGAAGAGTGGTACGACGAAGAGCCGCCGTCGCTTATGAACCTGGCCGAACCCGGGGGCGGATCAGACTCACCACTCGGGTCCGGTCCGGGGCAGGGCGACGCCCCGGCTTCAGGAACTCCTTCGGACTCGGGCGAGCCCAACGCGCAGCCTTCCGGCGCGCCGCCGAATGCCGAATCTCCGCAGTCCGGTGGCCCGCCTCAAGCGCCGATGTCGCCTCCGCCGAGCGGTCCCAGTTCCGCTCCGCCGAGCCCCGCCGGCTCGCTGCCCGTGCCCGACGACGAGGACGCCTTCGACCCCGACGACCTCGGGCTCGGCTTTGACCCGGAACCGGAAATCGAAGCGGAACCGGAAATCGAAGCGGAACCGGAAGTCGAAGCGGAACAGGAAGACGAAGCGGAACCGGAGATCGAAGCGGAACC
>PXBQ01000017.1 GCA_003566875.1 Spirochaetaceae bacterium
CGATGCGTGGAGGATTGATCCACGGTATAGAGTCGCGGCCGGGTGTCGAACACATCAGAGCAGAAGCGCCGATGGAGAAAATGTTCGGGTACTCGACGTCGCTTCGCAGCCAGACGCAGGGTCGTGGCACGTACGCGATGGAGTTTTCGCATTTCGCGCGCAGTACACCGAAGACGTAGAGCTAAATTCACGGTATTTCTTGACACGGCAAATGGGCGACCGTATAGTGGAGGCTCGAATCCAAATACACCACAGCAGCTTCATCCGCAGCACCGGTTGAGACTGTAAAACGAGGAGACAGAGAATGAGCACCCAGACTGCACAAATCCGCAACATTGCGATAGCCGGTCACGGCGGAACCGGGAAAACCTCTTTCGTTGAGCAGATTCTCTTTTGCGCAGGCGTCATCAAGAAGGCCGAACTCGTCGAATCCGGAAAATCAGTCAGCGACTTCACCGAAGAGGAAATCGCGCACAAGATCTCGGTTCGGACGAGTCTCTCACACGTTACCTGGAGTGACACAAAAATAAACATTCTTGACACGCCTGGCTCTCCTGACTTCATTGGTGAAGTCGTCGCTGCGTTCCGCGCAACCGAGTCTGCGGTTCTGCTCGTCGCGGCCCGATCCGGTGTCCAGATTGAGACTTTGAAACTCTGGCGCCGTTTGAATACCCGGGAAATGCCGCGGATGGTTTTCGTGAACAAACTCGAAGAGGAACGGGCCGATTTCCAGTCCGCGCTCGAGGATATCAGGGAGAAATTTAAGGTCCCCGCGTTTCCGGTAACGATCCCGATGGGCGATAGCGCCAATTTCAAGGGAATCATCGATCTCGTGACGATGAAAGCGTACATGATTCCCGAGACCGGTGCACCCGAAACTCCGACGGAAATCCCGGAAGAGTACAAGACGGCCGCCGACGAAGCTCGCGCCGCGCTGATCGAAGCGGCTGCCGAAGGTGACGACGAACTCATGGAGAAGTTTCTTGAGGACGAGAACCTGTCCCCCGCGGAGATGAAACGAGGTCTAGCTCAAGCACTTCGCGAGAACAAAATCGTTCCAGTTATGTGCGGCTCCGCGCTGCAGAACTCGGGCGTCGCGTCGTTCCTCGACTTCGTCGCGCTCGCGGCCCCGTCACCCGAAGGCACCGATGAGATCACGGTCAACGACGCCGGTGAGGAAGAAAAAGTCGCGATCAAAGCCGACGCGCCGTTCTCGGGTTTTGCTTTCAAAACGACGATCGATCAATTTTCCGGCAAACTCACGTACGTAAAGGTAGTGACGGGGATCCTCAACGCCGAGACCGACTTTTACAACGTTCGGGAACAGAAAAAAGACAAAATCGGCAAGATCTACTCGGCGACGGGGAAAAAACTCGACGAGCAGCCGGAACTCGCTGCGGGCGACATCGGAATTCTCTCGAAGATGGCGCTGGCCCACACGAACGACTCGTTCTCGACGCCGGAAGCGGTCAAACGGTATAGGCCTCTCCAGCTGCCGCAGCCCGTTCACGCGGTCGCGATCGAAGCGGTGAACAAGAAAGACGAAGACAAACTCGCGCAGATGCTACACCGTGCGATGGAAGAGGATCCGACGTTCATGATCGCCTTCAACCCGGAAACCAAGGAGACCGTCGTCTCGTCGATGGGAGAAGTTCACCTGAACATGATTCTCGACAAGGTCCGCGACGCGCAGAAAATCGAGATCGAAACGAAGATCCCGAAAGTCGCGTACCGGGAGACGATCACGAAACCCGCGAACGCCGAGTATACGCACAAGAAACAGACCGGGGGCCACGGCCAGTACGGACGCGTCGTTATCGACGTCAAACCGATCGAGCGCGGCAAACACTACGAGTTCACGAACGCGATCAAGGGTGGATCGGTCTCGAGGGGTTTTATTCCCGGAATCGAGAAGGGCTTTCACGAGGCGATGGAGTCTGGAATCCTCGCCGGCTACCCCGTCGTCGACGTCTCGATCTCGCTGCTCGACGGGAAGGAACACCCGGTCGATTCGTCGGAAATGGCGTTCAAGCTCGCAGCTCGTGGCGCTCTGCGCGACGCGATGGGACGCGCAGGAGCCACATTGCTCGAACCGATCGTGCACCTGAGCGTATTCATCGAGGAGCAGTACGTCGGCGATATTCTCTCGGACCTAAGCGCACGGCGAGGTCGCGTGCTTGGACAGGAACCGGTCGGTGGCGGGATCGTCGAGATCAAGGCGCAAGTTCCACAAGCCGAACTCCTGCGGTACTCGATCGATCTGAAATCGATTACGTCCGGAACCGGCGGTTTCGAGATGGATTTTGATCACTACAGCCCGATCTCGGGCAAGATCGCCGAGGACGTGATAAAAGCTTCGCAGGAGGCCGCCGAGGCCACTCACGCGTAGGTTTTCTCGACGAACAGTTCGTACACCGACCGGCCGGCCGCGCGCGCCTTTCGCTCGAACGCAGTTTCGGGGCGCCACGGCCGCGGCGGTGCAAATCCGCTGAACTCATTCGAGAAAGACTCGCTGCCCGTAAACACGGCGAGAATCTGTTCGGCGTACTCGGCCCAATCGGTGACGATGTACACGTATCCGTTTGGATTCACGATCGGCGCTATGAACTCCGGGAAACCGTCCTGAACCATCCTGCGTTTATGGTGCCGTTTTTTCGGCCATGGGTCGGGGAAAAAAATGTGAACACCCGAGAACACCCGAGGCGCAAACATCGCGCCGATAGTCTCGATCGCGTCGTGCCACACTATCCGAACGTTTTTGATCTCCCTCTTTTCGAGTTCTCCGAGCACCCGACCGACGCCCGGTTTGTGGACTTCGATTCCGACGTAGTATGTCGCCGGGTTGGCTTCGGCGAGTGCGACGAACGACTCCCCCATTCCGAATCCGATCTCGAGCACGTACTCCGCGTCTTTGATGACCTTGTCCGCCGGATCAAGTCCAAACGCTTCGGCAGGATGATACGGCCCCGGCCGAAACGCGACACAGTACCGCTCGCTGAGCTCCGCGAGCGACCTTCTCTGAAACTCGCTCATTCTCATCGTCCGCAACGCGTACGTCCGTATACCCCTATTCAATGACTGCATGGTTCGCCTTCCGTGTTGATTCGCTCGGTGTTGATTCGCTCGGTCAAATATTCAGGTACGTCTCGATCTCGCGGATTGTCGTGAACGACAGCAGTTTTTCTGCGGTTTTGGACGCTTCTCGGGTGTCGATCGCGAGAACTGCACGCTTTAGGACCGGAACGTTACGCGGCTCGACGCTGAACTTACGCAGCCCAATCCCGACGAGAAACGGGAAAAGGCTCTCGTCGGATGCAGCGTCACCACAGATCGAGACGTCTTTGTCATTCGCACGCGCCGCAGCGACGATTCGTTTGAGCGCGTGAAGGACCGACGGGTGATGATGCTTGTACATCTTTCCGACGTGCTCATTCGTGCGATCGACCGCAAGCAGGTACATCACGAGATCGTTCGTACCGATGCTCAGAAAATCAGAGGTCGCGGCGAGAGTCTCCGCGGCTTCGACGGCCGCGGGAAGCTCGATCATCGTGCCGAGATCCGGTGATGTGTTGTGAGCAACGCCGTCACTCGAGAGCTGTTCGGAACACTCGCGGATCAACTCCCGTGTCGCGAGGAACTCGTCCTTTGAGGAAACCATCGGGAGCATGATGCGCAATCGAGTTCCGGCGCCGGCGCGCAACATCGCGCGGAGTTGATCGCGGAAGATGTCAGGATGCGAGAGCGAAAACCTGATGCCACGAAGCCCAAGAAACGGATTCGACTCGTTGTTCGAGTCGTTCGGCAGGAGTTTATCGCCACCGACGTCAAGAGTCCGAAGAGTCACCTCTTTCCCGTTCATCTCTTTCACGATCCGACGATAGATCCGGTACTGTTCTTCTTCACTCGGAAAATCGTTTCGCACGATGAACGGAAACTCGCTGCGGTACAGTCCTATTCCCTCCGCTTTGGCGTGGATCGCGTGTTCGACGTCGCGGAGAATGTTGATATTCGCGTGAACTTCGATCCGGACCGCGTCTGTGGTCGCCGTCCGATCGGGAATGTCGGCGGGCGCGGACAAGACGCGCGTTCGTGTTTCCAGAATATCGTTATATCGTTCGATGAGCTCTTCCGACGGATTAACGAAAACCATCCCGTGTTCTCCGTCGAGAACCAGCAATGTCCCGTCCGATATTTCCGAGAGATTTGACTCCCCGACCAGAATAAGTGGAATCTCGAGCGAACGCGCGAGAATCGAAATATGCGCGGTGACCCCGCCCTCGTTCAACACGACGCCCTCGACGTGCTGAAGCGCGATCTTCAGGAGCTCCGACGGAAAGATGTTTCTCGCGACGACGATCTGTCCACGATAATCGCCGTCGGCGTCTGCGGCGCCCTCGAGATTCCGCAATATGCGGTGGCCGAGATCCTCCACGTCCTGGGTCTTCTCACGGACGCGAGGATTCGTGCTGCGCGAGAACAACGTGACGTACTCGTGAACGACAGCCCGAACGGCTTGGCCCGGCGACCCGCCGTCGTCGATTTTCGACTGCATCTTGCCGGTGAAAGAACCGTCCTTTAACATCAACAAGTGCGAACTGAAAATCAGCGACGCAACGTCGGCGAGCCGATCGCCCGCTTCGTTTTGAAGTCTTTCGAGTTGCGAACGTGTCTTTCGCAACGCCAACTCGTACGCTTCACGTGCCTCGGCACTCGTGTCGTAGCCGACCGACTCACCGACCTCACCGACCGTGCGAATTCCGACGGCCGTTCCGATCGCGATCCCCGCGGAACTGACTGTTCCGTGAATAGGTTCGACTGCGCCGCGCTCCTTTTCGGGACCGTAGTCACCACGATGAAGCTCCATGAGGATCTCGGCGTTCTCCAGGGTAGCCGCGAGGTGCGACGCGATCGCCTGGATCGCTCGTGTATCTTCGATCGTAAAATAATCGGCGCGTTTGTGCTGCAGGACCATTACGCCGATGCGAGAAAGGCCACGTTTGATCGGAACCGCGAGGAACGAACGATATTTCTCTTCATCGATTCCGGGAATCGACTTGAAGTGAGGGTTTTTCTCCGCGTGCGCTTCACGGATCGGTCTGAGTTCCTTGAGTGCGCTGCCGGTGATGCCTTCTCCGAGCGATAGTCGGACTTCTCCGACCGAATCCGGATTGAGGCCGCGCGTCGCGCGCAGGACAAGCTGATCTTCCTTCTCATCGAATAGATAGATCGAGCAGACGTCGGACTCCATGTGTCTCGCGATACGATCGACAACGTCCTGAAGGAAACCGCCGACGTTCGTACTATGCTCGAAAAGTGATGAGAGTTCTCCGATGCTCCATATTAAGTCTACTGTGTTTTTCCGCACGATTGATGATTTTACCACAAGACTCACAGAAGTGTCGAAAGCTTTCCGCGGAGAAACTCCGATTTCTCTTTCAACCCGACCGTCCCGGTGTCCATCGTGAGTACGTTCGGGCTCCTCGGGTCGAGCCGAACCTTTCCACCGCTTGTCTCGATCAACCGGAGTATCTTTTGAACCGAGACTTTCGCGACTCGCCCGAACTCGACGGTTGTCCGTCCGGCGCGCTCGCGTACAGTAGAAATATACAATTTTCGTGCGATAATTCGAATTTCAGCGAGTGACAACAGGCTCAATACCTCGTCGGGTAACGGACCGTACCGGTCGACGACTTCGGCGTACACGGCTTCGAGTTCCTCTTCGTTTCCGATCGAAGCGATCTTTTTGTACACTTCCATTTTTTCGGACGGCGTGTCGATGTACGTATCCGGGATGAACCCGGAGTACTCGAGTTCGAGATACACTTCAGGAGGTTCGTCCCCGTCGGCGCTATCCGCATCGCGCTTGCGCATCGCTTCATCGAG
>PXBQ01000544.1 GCA_003566875.1 Spirochaetaceae bacterium
GATCCTGTCGTTCTCTCCGGCGCGTGGGTCCGGATACACACGGAACACTTTCTCGACGGCCGTCATCGCGAGAACTAGATTCTCGGCGGTCGGTTCGCACGCCGTGAAGTCAAATTCGAGGATGTCGTCGAATGGATCGACGACTTTCTCAAGGCGATACTTGCGCCGGCTCATCAACGCGCTGATGACCGCGTGAATTCGCGGTATTCCGAGCTCTTCGTCTCCGGTTCCGACGATCACACCCTCGGGAAATCGTTTCTGTTGCACGTCTTCCTCGGTAACTTGATACGGTCGGAGCGCCGAGTCGAGGAACACGCGTTTTGCCTCCTCGATTCCGTCGGTGAACAGAACCATTACGTCGCCGGGATCGATCGTCATCGAGACTTGTTTAAAACCGTCCCGCATCATGTCCGACGAGAATACGCCCGCCGCGGGGGCAGGCGGCAACGATGTCTGCACGACCTTTCGCTCGGCGGTTCGGTAGATGTGTAGCTCTTTGTCCCCGGCGTTGCACAACTGCGCGACTCCGGTTCGTTCGTTGACGAGCGCGAGCGTGAACGCGGCGAAGCGGCCCTTGAAACCGCGCTCCTCAACGAGATCGTTGATCGTCGTCACAAGCGGGGTAAGGTCGAATCCTACCGTCTTGGCGTTCCACGCGCGGAAGTAGTTCAGAAACAACGTAGCAACCTCGACCATTATCAACGCCGCCGCGACACCCTTGCCCGCGACGTCGCACTTGATAATCGCGTAATGCTCTTCGTCGAGTCTCCGATAGTCAAAGTAATCCCCCGATACGCCCTTGGCGCCTTCGTAGTACCCAAAAAATTCTATTCGTTCGTTGCCGAGCCGGCCGAACGTGCTCTTATCCCCCACCTTGTTGAGCTCGAGCGGGATAAACATCTTCTGAACCTCTTTCCCGACCGTGAGGTCCTTGCTCGCTATCGCCGCGCGGACGAGCCCCTGCGTCATCGTGTTGACGGTATCCGCGAGGACGGAGAGCTCGTCGCGGCTTTTGATTCGGATTACATGGTCGGCGAGCTGCTCCTTGTCGTCGGTATCGCGAATAAGCTCGACGCCACGAACCAGGCGGTTTATCGGAATGACGACGATCGTCGCAAGAATCAGAGCTCCGATCACACCGAGCACGACCGCGACGATCGCGACGCCGGCCGTCGAAACAATGAGGTTCTGCGTCGTCGCGGCGATCTCTTCGAGAATCAGCTGCGTTGTGACGCCCATCCGGACCATTCCGCGGTAGTACCGTGCGTCCTCGGCGGGTTCACCGGGAACACGGAACAGAATCGGTTTGTAGAAGACATACTGCGTGACGTCACGATCGATCTCGAGCGGATCGAACTCAGGGTAACTCATGACGGTTGCGCTCAGCTCGGACAGGATCATTGTGATCTCGTTCTCGAGTTGGCGACGCGTCGTATCGAACTGTTCGAGTTCCTGCTCGAGCTCGGCGAGACGTTCCTGATCGGTCGTGAAAATCAGAGCTTCGCGGAGATTCACGATGTTCCGGTTCAACTCGTCGATGTCCGACGCACGGGCACCGATCAACTCGCGCGCGCGTGTATTGAGTTCATCCTCGAGAGCAGGGATCAATTCACTGATCGGATCGGTCAGGCGGGTACGACCGGCCGGTTGGTACCGTTCGGTATCTATCTCGCGTGGGAAATCATCGTCGGGTAACTCCTCCGGCGTTCCGATAGACCGTAGAACCGGATCGTTTGTGCCCCAGATGAACGAGAAATCCGCGTCTCCGGGCCGCGCTCCGGTTATCGTGATATACGTCGCCTCGGGCATCGCGTCGCTCTGCGCCGGAATCACCGAAAGTTCGATCGCGTTTTGATCTGCTGTCGGCAGAAACTGCCGCGCGCTCGACGCCACGCTCTCCATCAAGACTTCGATTCTCTGCACGAGCGCGAGTCCCAGCGTATCTTCTTGCCGTTCGAGCGCGGTGTTTCCGAGGATCACCGCGACGAACACGACGATCGAGATCACTAGAACGACGACGAAGAACGTGAACTTGAGGCGTAGCCCAATACCTTTTATTCGCATACGTCGAATCCTTTCCTTTTGTCTTTCGGCCGTTTCGCCGCGACCGGTGATGAGCTCACGCGCCTCGGTCTTGAGCACCGTAGCCTCCCCGACGATCGCGACAATTCTTGTGCTCGAGAACACGATTGTGACGCCAAGCAGAATCAGAATAAGCCACATCGCGGCACCGCCGGTCGGCAGAGTGAGGAATCGCGGCGGTGAGGTTACGAACGCCGGCGCGTGACGCAACGTGTAGTCTCCGAACGTGATCGTGCCGGATGCGCGGAACGAGAGTCTGGTTTGTGTGAAGAATATTCCTCTTTCGGGATGGTCGAGCCCGACTCGATACTCGCCGGTCCGAATCAGATCGATGACAGGTCCTTCAAGGCGTCGGTCGTTTCGAACAAGGAAATCCCCGTCGACAGCGAGGAACTCGTAGTCGTACGGCGGTACGCCGTCGCGGTCGAGTAGAACGCGTCGTATGCGACCGTTCGCTGTGTACCCGCGTCCAAGAACAGTCAGTGAGTACCTGCCGAGGATGTCCTGCTGAACCTCGATCGACTGCACCTGCGTGATAGGCACGTACTTGTTGGTGCGGTAGATGAGCGTCGTCGGCTCTCCGACGTTCCCGACCGTATCGATCGGCGCGACCGAGATAGCCCAGACGCCGTTGTCGACGTTCCGACGCGATATCGCGGGTTCGGTCGTGAGGATCGTGCGCGGCGGTGCCGGCATCGAGACATCTTCCGCCGAGACCTCCGCACCCGAGTCACCAACGAGCCTCACGGTATAGCTATACCCGGCGACGTCGTCGTCCTCAGGCGGTGCCCACTCGATTCTGAACGTGTTCGACGCGAGGTATCCGAGCTCGTCGAGCCGAGGACGTCGGAATACGACAGGTTCGGGAGGCGTCGTATCGCGGTAGAATTCGATCGTGCTGGGGTCCGACCAGTTTCCGTCAAGGTCGGTCGCAATGATACGAAGATACCACGGGCCGTCGGTGTCCGCTTCGAAGCTCCGGGAACGCACGTCGGCGCCGACGAGCAGCTCTTCAACGGGCTCGGCTTCCGAGTCGCGGCTCCAGACGTACGAGTATCCGCGGATTCCACTCGGGTCCGGGGGTGGATCCCACGCGATCACCGCCGTGTCTTCGCCCGATCGCCGGCCACGCGCGAAATTGACGGGCCGAACCGTCGGAGGCAGAACTCTTTGGTCGGGTTCGAGGTATACGAGTTCGGCCCGAGTTTCGGCAAGCCGGTTCTGCCACAGAACGTGTAATCGACCGCGGTGCGCGAGTACATGAGTGAAAGTCGCACGACCTGAGACCGGAGAAAGAAACCGTGAAGACCAAAACCCGCGTTCTCTCCGCGCTATCGCGACGCGTGAGTTTCCCGCAGGATTTGTGAACCAAAGAACGTACGGCTCACCATCGAGCGACGTGAAACTCGGCGACGCGACGGTACCCGTACGCTCGGTCACAGGCTCTCCCTCGACGATCCGTCCATCCTCATCGATCTCGGCGATGTAAACCTGGTTGAATGCCGAGATCTGAAATCGACGCTCCCAGACGAGCGTGAGCCGCCCGTCCACAACCGAGATGAACGGCCTCTGATTGTCGTACATGAACCCCGATTGAGCTTCATTCGGGTTGAACAACGTCTCGGTAAGTGGAATCGCGTCGCTCCACGTTGCACCGGCGTCTTCACTGAATTTCAGGTAGAGCTGGAACGATAGCACATCGTCGCGCGAAACGAGGCTCTGGAACACGACGTACTCGCGCCCTTCGTGCGACGTATGGTGCGGTAAGAAATTCAACGACAGTACTTCGTCATCCTCGAGCCGCTCGAACTCGGTCCAGACGGTGCCGTCGTCGGATCGCGCGAGCAGAATCCTCTGCGCGATCCCGATGCTCTGATTCACGAACAGGAAAAGGCCGCCGTCGTCGCGGACAAAGAGCCGAGGGGCAACCGTAGTTACGTCGGTCTGAATCCGCGCGGTCTCGGTGAACGACTCCCCGCCGTCGTCCGACCGAAGGATCCTCGTCTCTTCTCCTGTCGCGGCGTACGCGACAAAAAACGTGCCGTCGTTTCTCAATCGTGCCGAGTAGATAAACGGTACGTTCTCGCCGCTGTACTCGATTGGACCGACAAATCGAGGATTTTCCGTCCACTCTCTTCCGTCGGCCGACGTCGCTACCGAAAGGAATATTTCGCCCGATTCGTCGTTGCGCCGATCGACCTCCTGAAACACGACACCGATCGTCCGGTCGTCGCTCACGGCGGTTGGAAACCGTATGTTGTCGGCGGTCAGGTTCCGCGGAGGTTCAAAGTAAAGGTCTAGCGCGGCTGCAAAGCCCGACGCGAGTACCACGAGAATCGCGGCAATCACGGCGAATCGCCACCTCATCAAATCCCGAGTCGTGTCGATATTCGCCTCCGCAAATCGATGAGTGGTGGGTACGCACGATTGTTCTCGTCGAGAAACAAACGCTCGACTATAACGAACGCTTGCGCGATATTGCCCTCGATGAACTGTGCTTCTGCCCTCCGATACTGTTGTTCATCGGCGGCTGATAACGCGACGGTTGCCCGACCGCCGAGCGTCACACGCACGGTGTCGAGTAGATTCCGCGCGGCAGTGTTCTCGGGATTCGCCTCGAGAGCTTGTTCGAGCAAACTCGCCGCTACAGTCAAAGCGTTTCGGTCGGTCGTGTCGGCGATCCCACGTGCCTGGTTCAAGAGACGGTTCGACTCGGCGATTCGTGCTTGTGTGATCGGGTCGGGACGCAGCCCAAGCTCGATTTCGAGTTCGACGATCAGAGCCTCGATGTTTCGATATCCGGGTTGAATTTCGCGAAGCGCCTGCAGGTCGGTCAGCGCGGCGACCGCGTCGTCCGAACGCCGCGAGACGGCTTCCTCGTACCGAGCCCGAAAAATCTCCCCGAAGTTATCGGGTTCACGCAGCCGAGTGATCTGCAGCTCGAGCAGTTTTGCAGTCCAGTTATTTGCCTGGATGTCTCGTACGGCACGAAGGTTCTCGAGCGCCCGGCGCAACAGGATATCACCTTCAGCCACATTGTTTGAGTTATACAGATTTCGGCCGCGTTCGAAATCGGACCGCGCAAGACTCAGGTAGTTTCCGACGATCGGGAAAAGCGGATGCGTCTCGGTTACGTCGCGTTCATCGGCAAACGCGATCGCCGCGCTGACGAGCCGCAACAGACTCTCGACCTCGCTGTTCGGGTCGGTCGGGTTCGTCTGGGCCCAGAGCTCGCGCGCGGTCAGGAGATACTCCCTCGCCGAGTAGTAGTCGTCGCGACCGTACAAAGCCCGGGCTTCCGTCACCAGTTCACGGACCTCCTGAACGACCAACCGGTTGCGCAGATCCTGAAGCTCGAGACCGACGTCCCGGATCAGCGCGTCGGTTTCGGACCGTGTGTCCGGGTCTTCCCGCAGTTCCAGTGCTTCAAAAAAACGGTCGCGCGCGTCCGACCACGCGTTCTCGGCCGGGTTAAGCTGGGCCGCGGCGATCGCGCTTCGCGCCTGTGTAATCAACTCGCGCCCTTCGGCGATCAAAGCAACCGCTTCGTCGATCGCGGATTCCGCTCGCGCGATTCCATCGTCGATCCTCGCGAGGGCCTCCCGCACGCGTTCGAACTGCGAGTCGACAACCGAAAACACCTCGGCAAACCGGTCATCCATTAGAACGTACGGTTTCTCGTCACCGTACATCTCGACAATCGCACGGTGTGCATCACGCACTTCGCGTGCCTCCACGCGGAGTTCTTCGTACTCTTCGAGTGCGCGATCGGGATAGCGGAACACAACAACCGA
>PXBQ01000534.1 GCA_003566875.1 Spirochaetaceae bacterium
ACATTTACCACGATGTTGAAGTTGACGCCCATATAATCGTGAATAAGACGATTACGCAGTGCGATGATACGACGCCACGGAATCTCCGTATGTCTGGCCCGGAAATCAGGATCAATCTTTGAGGCGGCTTCGCCAATAATCTCAAGACTGCGAACCACGGCACGGGATTGGACAGCATCGTTTTTCAAAGCCGGCCCGTTTGGAAACTGCGGAAGTGATTGGAGAAACCGAATCTCGTCGTTGATGTGGTGAAGATAGAGGTCATGCGTTTTCGACATGAACGGCTTCCTCTTGCACAGACGCAACAAGGTACGGACTGAGTCCATTGACCGTTACCAAATCAACCGGGAAATCGAAGTGTGTTTCGAGGAGGTCGGAAACGTTCATGAGGTTGTCGAAGGACTCTGCTTCCGGTTCGAAGTCGATCAAAATGTCAATATCGCTAGTGTCACCGGCATCATCACGCACGACCGATCCGAACAGCGCAACGTCTCTCACGCCGTATTCCCGGAGTTGAGGAAGGAGACCTCTCAAAATCTTCAGCGCTCGGTCTCGGTTCATAAAATGAATGATAACACGCAGGGCCTGAACAGTGAAGCGAAGAATCGTTGTGCGGGATGATACCGTTGCCGACAAATAGGCCCGCCAGGGAATCGAAAAACACTGCCTCCTAAGCGGTAGGTCGCGCGTTCGATTCGCGCCCGGAGTATCCAGATTTCGATAGTGGCCGAACCGAAACGCCTTTCCCGTCGAATCGGTTTTGATTATTATCTCAGTAACTATTTGCCCTTCTGAACGGACGATGCGGGGGAGTTGGGCTACATTGCGGAGGTTTAAATGAAGAACACTACGGGTTGGAAGGTTGTGTCGGCGTATCGGGCCGCTCTTCTGGTCATTCTGACGTTTGTCGCGTTCTCGAGTCATGCGCAACAGCGGCCCGACGTTGAACAGACTGCCGACGGCTTCAAGCGGATCGAGTTGGAGTCGGGGTTCACATTCACGTGGAAGATCGATGGCGACGAGATCGAAGCGACGATCTCGGCTCCGACGACCGGTTGGGTCTCGGTGGGATTCAACCCGACCAACCGTATGCAGGGCGCGACCTACGTGATCGGGTATGTGCGAGGCGAGAACGTGAGTATTCGCCACGACTGGGGACACACGCCGACCGGCCACCAGGCGGTGACCGCGGCGGGTGGTACGAGTCGCGTAACCTCGCTTGGCGGCCGTGAGCAAGCGGGACGGACGGAGCTTTCGTTCAAGCTCCCGCTCGACCCCGGTGACCGGTTTTTCTCCGCTTTGAAAGCGGGTGAAGATAACACCGTAATCTGGGCATTTGGTCCGAACGGTTCGAACAACTACACCGCGTACCACGCGCAACGAGGGGCTTTCGTTACCGGTTTCTGAACCCCACCTTCCGCGCAGAAGGAACCTTCAAGCCGGACACCGGAAGGTTTTCCCGAGTACGACTGTATGATATAGTACTCGCATGTCGAACCGAAACACCCCTGCCGCCGGCCGATCGCCGGCGGCTGTTCTGATCACGGTCGTTGCGGTCGTGATACCGGTGGTGCCGTTAGCCTTCTGGCTGTACGGTGTGATTCCGATGATGCCCGCTCCCGTGCAATCCGCCTCGTTCGGGTTTTATCTGCTCGCGCGCGCATTCGCGCTTCTCGGCTTCGTCTTGATGTTCTACCAGTTCGTGTTGACGGCGCGCGTTCCGTTCATCGAAGCCGCGCTGAAACGGCCCAACATGCTCAAGAGGCACCGCGCTCTCGGGAAGGTCGGGTTCATCCTGATTCTCCTGCACGGGGTCATTCTGCTGCTGATCGAGCCGTCGTTGTACTTCGCAAAGACGCTCGGTTTGATCGCGCTGATCATCTTGACCGTCTCGGTCATCGCGGCATGGTTCTTCAAGCCGCTCAAACTCAACCTCAAGACATGGCGCGCGATACACCTTGGGACGTACGTCGTACTTCCGCTCGTGTTCATCCACGTACTCCAACTCGGCTCGACGGTGCTCGGGTACCGGCCGGTGTACTGGCTGTTCGTCGTGTTGTTTGCCGGTTACGTTTTGATCGTCCTGTACCGGATCTACCGGCTCTTCACGCAGAAAAAGCCCGGCCCAAAACCGGCATCGTAGGAACTTCGATGCACACCCGCCGACAGATCCTTGCCGACGCGTTTGGCCCCGAGTTTCCGGTCCTGTGGTGTCCCGTCGTGACGCAGTACAAACCCGGCGGGACGATCGACACCGACGCGATGCGGCGCCACATGAAGTACCTTTCGCGTTTCGTCGGTGGATTTCTGGTTCCGGGCTCGACCGGTGACGGCTGGTCGTTGACCGATGATGAATCGAACACCGTGCTCGATCTCGCGGAAGAGGTTGTCTCTACGACCGGAACGCGGCTTCTCGCGGGCGTGCTCTCGACCGATCCGGTAACGCGTCTCGCGCGGGTACGGTCGTTCTCGTCGCGCGTCGCGCCCGATGCACCGTTGCGCGGCATCGTCGTCTGCGCACCGGCGGGAAAAGATCGTACCCAGACCGAGATCGAGGCCGATCTATCGACGATCCTAAGGATCGGCGTCCCGACGGCGGTCTACCAACTACCGCAACTCACCGAGAACGAGATCGAGCCCAGAACGTTTGCCGCGTTACTCGAACGGCACGAGAATTTGTGTGTGTTCAAGGACTCGAGCGGCGCCGACCGTATCGCTCGCGAACTGCCTAACTCACGCGGAGCGGTGTACCTGCGCGGTGCCGAAGGGGCGTACTTCGAAGCGCTCCGCAAGAACGGAGGAGCGTACGACGGGTTCCTTCTGAGCACCGCAAACTCTTTCCCCGAGCAGTTATCCTCGATAATCGCATCGTCGGACGCAGAAGCCGCCGCCGAGTTGTCGGCACGCGTGAGTTCGGTCGTCGAGACGGCGTTTCGCTGCGCTTCGACGATCGTCGGCGGTAATGCATTTGCCGACGCCAACAAGGCGATCCTGCACTTCATGATGCACGGCGTCGAGGCGCCGCTCCGAAACGGCCCGATTTTACGAACGGGCCGGCCAATTTCATCGGATATCCTCTCAGAAGTGAAGGATTCTCTCAACAGTAACGGATTACTGCCGAAAGACGGACTTTTTTCTTGAATACGCTGGGTTCGCGGTTTTCTATTCCGCGTATGTTCGTTACCTTTTAACGAAACTCTTAAGGAGCATTCATGACTGTAGAAAAAGACAAAGTCGTTACGATGGCATACACGTTGTCCGACTCTGAGGGTCAGGTTCTCGACACGACCGGCGACGACGGCGAGTTCTCGTACGTGCATGGGGTCGGGGCGATTATCCCGGGGCTCGAGGCCGAGCTTGCAGGAAAGGCCGCGGGCGAACACGTCGCAGCAGAGATCCCACCCGAGAACGCGTACGGCGAACGAGACGACGCGCGCGTCTTCTCGATTCCTCGCGAGCGCCTCGGCGAAATCGACGAGCTCGAAGAGGGTATGCGTTTTCAGGCAAAGATGGGCGAGAACGTTGAAATTTTGACAGTAGCCGATTTCGACGATGAGAACGTCACGCTCGACGCGAATCATCCTCTCGCAGGGGTCACGCTCAAGTTTGACGTCACGATCAAGGACGTGCGCGAGGCGACCGAGGAAGAAATCGAGCACGGACACGTGCACGACGGCTCGGAACAGCACTAGAACCGGCACAGAAAGCCATGATCGACGCACGCGTGTTCCGATACGGTGTAAAGGCAGCGGCTCGGGCGGCGGCGACGCTCGCGATGATTGCCGTTACGGGATGTCTCGGCGGCCCCGACGAGCGGCAGTCCGGGGCTGTCGTCCCGAGTCTATCGGGCGTTTACGCAGACTTTTTTCCGATCGGCACGGCGGTGCAGCCGCGCACGCTATCGTCGCACAACGAACTAATCGCGCGTCATTTCACAAGCCTGACGGCCGAGAACCACATGAAACTGCACACGATCCGACCGTCATCTTCGCGCGTCGATTATTCGGGGGCCGATGCCGTCGTTGATTTCGCCGAGGCCCACGGAATGATGGTACGTGGTCACGCGTTGATCTGGCACGAGGCGGCGCCGGACTGGTTTTTCCACGACTCCGGTTCGCGCGCGGATCCCGAGACCATACGCCGACGGCTACGGGATCACATCACCGAAACGGTAACCCGCTACCGAGGCCGCGTGTACGCGTGGGACGTTGTTAACGAGGGAGTCTCGGACTCAGCCGGTTTTCTTCGCGACACGATCTGGCTCGACACGTTAGGTCCGCAGTACATCGCCGACGCGTTCCGCTGGGCTCACGCCGCCGATCCCGACGCTCGCCTTTTCTACAACGACTACAGCGCAATCGATCCCGGGAAACGCGAGCGCATCGTCCGTCTCGTGAACGAGTTACGAGCCGACGGAGTACCCATTCACGGTGTTGGGATACAAGGTCACTGGACGCTGACATGGCCGCCGGTATCGATGATTCGCGATGCGATCGAGAGATACGCGGACCTTGGACTTGAGGTCGAAATCACCGAACTCGACATATCGTTTTATGATTGGGAGGACCGTACCACGCGGTACCCCACGCTGACCGACACAATGGAACAGCGCCAAGCCGCGCGCTACGCGGAGATCTTCCGGCTGTTGCGGGAGTACTCGGACGTGATTACGAACGTCACATTTTGGGGCGTAGCGGACGACGTGAGCTGGCTAAACTACATACCGGTCCAAGGCCGACCGAACTACCCGTTGCTGTTTGACCGCGCCCATCGCGAAAAGCAGGCGTTCTTCGCGATTACCGATTTCTGAGACCGTTTCACTGCTTCACTGCGTTCCAGCGGCGTCGGCCGGTACGTCCGCGGCCGGCCGACGATACTCGACGAAAAACCGAGGCGCATCGACAACTCCGAGCCGCATGACGGTTTCGCGAACGCTCACGTGGTACGACCGAGTTGCCCGCTCGGGCTCAACGGTCACGAGTTCCCAATTCTCACCGTCGTTCGTGACCGATACCGCCACGACCGTCATCACGTCGCCTTCGACAGAAAGAGAACCACGCGAACCGATCGTGAAGTTGTCTCCGTCGAACGATCGGAATTCATACTCTGCCGCGTTGAGTTCCCACTCCCACCGCAATCCTCCGGTTTCCCAGATCCAGGTTCCGGCAACCACGACAGGTTCGGCCTCGTCGACAGCCTCTTGAGAAAAGGCGAAAACCGAAACAGCAAGCGCCAACAGAACAGCGCACGGCACTAGTTTTGAACGATTCATGCCTCAATCATCGTACCTGACACCGTGGGAGTCAAGGGACGGCACGCATTCGGGACGTCTATCCTGACGTACTCTTGACGTTTTGTTGATTCACCGTGGAAATACGGAAGGTACACTATAGATAACAATTCATGGGGGGTAAAAACATGAAGAAGTTCCTAGCGGTTTTTGTTACTGTGCTTGCTGTTGTCGGGTTTTCGTTTGGCGTGATCGCCTGCGAGCCGGTTGAGCTCGACGAACCGATGTTCGAGGAGCCGACCGATCCGATCGATTAACATTCGGCAGGCAACGCTCCGACCGGCCTATGCCGGTCGGAGATCTCAAACCGAGACGCGCGTGAGAAATCACGCGCGTTTTTTTTGTGCTACTACTTTTTTTCGTTCTCGGTCGATTCACCGGACGCGTCGGGCACCGACTTGGCTGCCGGGCGAGGCTGCGGCTGCGGCTTCCGTGCGCCCGAACCCGTGTCTCCGCGGGCAACCGCGAGAATTTTTCTCACCGCGACAAAAAGATATACGCCGAGGAACACCCCGAAAATGACCTGTGTCGCGGAGACTTGGCCCGCCACGGTTCCG
>PXBQ01000469.1 GCA_003566875.1 Spirochaetaceae bacterium
GCCGTCAGCCGCTCGACCGCGTCGTCCATCTCTTCGAACAGGAACGGGTTGTGCAAGTACCGAAGGTCATTCTCGAGATAGTACTTGATCTCGCCGGGCGTCGTGATTCCTCGACGCGCGAGTATCGCGGCGGGCAAAAGATCGAGACCGTAGCGCGCGTGCAGATCACGAACCTCGTCAGGGGCGATTTCTTGTTTGTGCCAATTCATAACGCTGTAATTTCTTCCCGGATAATCGGTTTGGGTTCGTACTCTCGGTCGCACGCTACGTCAAAAGCGCCGTCGAGTTCCTGCCGCGCACGGGCCGCGGCGTCGCGCGTGGCCGCAAAAACCGTACAGATCGGGTCACCGGGTTCCACACGGTCGCCCGGCTTCACGTGAAGAACGACCCCGACGTCGGGCAGAACGGCGTCCGTCGCGACGTTACGTCCGACGCCGAGATACACGCCCGCCATTCCGATCCGAAACGCATCGATTCCAACAACAACTCCGTCCGTGTCGGATGTGACGGTTTCTTCGATTTCCGCCCTGAACGTCCCGAGCATCGCGTCGAGCTTGGAGTTATCCCCGCCCTGCGCGGCGACGTTTTTCCGAAAAACATCGTCAGCCGCCCCCGACGTGAGTGCATCACGAACCATCTTCTCGCCCGCGGCGACATCCGACACGACCCCCGCGGCGACGAGCATCCACGAGCCGAGCCGTGCGGTCACCTCGACGAGGTCACGCGAACGTGGATCGGCGTCGACCGAACGAAGCACCGCGAGGCTTTCCTCGACCTCGAGGAAGTTTCCCACCGCGTATCCCAGCGGTGCATCCATCGAGGTTATGACGGCGACGGCGCGAATCTCGAGCGCACGACACGTCGATACGAGGCTTTCCGCGAGTTCACGGGCCGCCTCGATCGTCTTCATGAACGCGCCTTTGCCGCACTTCACGTCGAATACCAGCGCCTGGGCGCCCTCGGCCGCCTTTTTTGAGACGATGCTCGCGGTTATCAGCGGAACGGACTCCACGGTCCCGGTGACGTCGCGCAACGCGTACAGCCGTTTGTCGGCCGGCACCACACGGTCGGACTGTCCGGTCATCGCGAATCCACATTGTTCGATTACCGAGACAAACTCATCCGGACTCAAGTGAGTCGAGTAGCCGGGAATCGTGTCGAGCTTGTCGAGCGTGCCGCCGGTGTGCCCCAACGCGCGTCCGCTCATCATCGGTACCGGGACACCACACGCGGCAACAGCCGGAGCGAGAATCAGCGAGACTTTATCACCGACCCCTCCGGTCGAGTGTTTGTCGACGTACGGGATGTCGCGACGCGGAAGGCGCAGCGTGTCGCCCGAGCGGATCATCTCCCGCGTGAGGTGACCGATTTGCTCGGCGCCCATTCCCACGAAAAAAACACTCATGAGCCACGCCGAAATTTGATACTCCGGGATACTTCCGTCGAGATATCCGTCTATGAGAAACCGGATTTCTTCCGCGGTTAGGATGCCCCGATCCCTCGTTTTTACGATAAGGTCAAGCGTTCGCACCGTCCCTCCCGTCACGGCGTAGAATACCACGGATGTCTGCTCCTGCATATCGTCGCGCGAAAAAAACGCGGGGACGCGCCGGCACCCGACTTACACGACGCCGTCGCCGAGTTTCAGAGTGTTCAGCGGAGCATCGACGTGCATCTCGAGAAGCGAGAAGAGATACGAGCGGACGCCCGCGGCCGCTTGTTCGTCGAGCGCGACGCGCACCGCGTCACGAAAAAACATCCGCCGCGTATGCGAAAGGTACGCAACGGCGCCGGCGGGGATCGTCCGGCTCGCACCGCCGCATTTTCCGCACACCGGCTCCCCCGCGTCGGTGAGCGCCACGACACCGTCGCCGGCCGCCGGCCGACCTCCGCACGATGAACACCCCCCGAGATCCGGCAGCGCGCCGGAGTCTTCGAGAAATCGAAGCAGAAATTGATACGTGATCCGGCGCACATCGCGCGGCGCAGCCGATGCTACCTCGTGCAGCGCGTCGACAAACGAGCGGAAAATACCCTCGGTCTCGCCGCCCGCGTACGTCTTGAGAAGGATCTCGCCCCAGAGTGAAGCAGCCCAGAATCGCTCGAGTACATCCCGAACGTGCGAAAAATAGTCGATGACCTCGAACTCGGTGATTTTTTCGACGTTCTTTACGGGATCGGTGTAGGTGGAACACACTCCGAACGTAAACTGCCCGACCGACGCGCGGAGCCTGCCGTTTCGCGAGTTCGCGCCGTGGGCGATCGCCGACACCAGGCCACGACCTTCACCGAACAGCGTAACATTCTTGTGTATCTCGCCAAACTTGCTCGCGCGGAGTACCACCGCGCGAAAGCGGGCATTCCTGCTCATCTCTGCCCCGAAAAAGGTGTACGTAACACGCCGACTTGACGATCGCGTAACGGCATACATACTCTATAAGGAACATCATCCACACACAAGGTGAATCATGAGCCAAAAAGACATTATTCGCGCAGATCAGGTTTTGCCCGCGAAGCTGTTGATCGTCCCACTCTCCGGGAAACCGATCTTTCCAGGGATTTTTACTCCGATCATGATCTCGGATGCCGACGACATAGCGCTCATCGAACGCGCCGTCTCATCCGACGCGATGATCGGGCTGCTACTTGCCCGAGATCCGGAGACTCAAAAACCCGAAGGTACCGATCTGCACACGGTCGGAACGGTCGCGAAGATCGTCCGGAAAATCAACCTGCCCGACGGCGGGTTGAACATCTTCATCTCGACTTTGAAGCGCTTTCGTGTCAAGAAGATCATCACGAACGAACACCCGATCACCGCGGCGGTCGAGTACCTCGACGACACCGACGACGACACCGATGAAGTGAAAGCGCTCACGCGGTCGCTCATCTCCGAGATGAAACAGGTGTCCGAAAATAACCCACTTTTCTCGGAAGAGATGCGTCTCAACATGGTCAACATCGACGACCCCGGCAAGATAGCCGACTTCATCTCGTCGATTCTGAACGTCGACCGCGCCGAACAACAAGACGTGCTCGAAACGACGAATGTGCAGGAGCGAATGGAAAAGGTCCTTGTGTTCATCAAGAAGGAACAAGAACTCCTCCGAATCCAGAAGCGAATTCAAAAACAGATCAACGAGAAGATAGAGTCGAGCCAACGCGAGTACTTTTTGAAGGAGCAACTCAAGGCGATAAAGGAGGAGCTCGGCGTACCGGTAGACTCAAAGAGCTCGGAGTACCAACGGTTCAAGGAAGCGATTGAGAAGCTCGAGTTGACCGGCGAGGTCAAAGAGCAGGTAGAGCGCGAGCTCGAGAAGTTCTCGCTGATGGAAGCGAACTCCCCGGAATTCGGCGTCACACGTAACTACCTCGATACGATCGTGTCGCTCCCGTGGGGTGAGCCGCACGAGAAAGAGATCGAAATCGACAAAGCCCACGCGATCCTCGAGCAGGATCATTATGGACTCGACGACGTCAAGGAACGTATCCTCGAGTTTCTCGCGGTCAGAAAACTCAAGAAGGACTTCAAGGGCTCGATCATCTGCCTCGTCGGTCCTCCCGGCGTCGGGAAGACGTCGGTCGGAAAGTCGATTGCCCGCGCGCTCGGCAAGGACTTCTTCCGGTTTTCGGTCGGAGGAATGCGCGACGAGGCCGAGATCAAAGGACACCGCCGCACGTACATCGGCGCGATGCCCGGCAAGATCATCCAAGGGTTGAAGATCGTAAAAACCGCCAACCCCGTGTTCATGATAGACGAGATAGACAAACTCGGCGCGTCGTTCCAGGGAGACCCGTCGTCGGCGTTGCTCGAGGTGCTCGACCCCGAACAAAACGTCGCGTTTCGTGATCACTATCTCGATCTCCCGTTCGACATCTCAAACATTCTTTTTATCGCAACGGCCAACACGCTCGACACGATTCCGGCGGCGCTCCGTGATCGAATGGAGATCATCCGTCTGTCGGGATATATCGACCAGGAGAAAATTGCGATCGCGCGCAAGTACATCATCCCGAAATCGCTCAAGTCCGCGGGAATCCCGGCTCGGAGCGTAAGGTACACGAAGTCCGCGCTTCTCGCGATCGCGAACGGGTACGCGCGCGAGGCGGGACTCCGGAACTTTGAGAAAGCGGTCGACAAGCTTCACCGGAAGATTGCGCGCCGAATCGTCGAGGGAAACGTTGATGGGACGATCTCGATCAATCCCGAGTCACTCGTCGAGTTTCTCGGTCAGCCGGATTTCCGCGACGACGAGCAGAAACGGATCACGCGTCCCGGGATGGCGCTCGGACTCGCGTGGACCGCGTACGGTGGCGATACGCTGGTGATAGAGGCTGTCTCGAATCCCGGCAAAGAGGGGTTGAAAATCACCGGACAGATCGGCGCGGTGATGCAGGAGTCGGCGAACATCGCTCTCACGTACGTTCGTCACATCGCGGCCGAGTACGGTATCTCGGCAGAGTTCTTCGAGAAGAACACGGTTCACGTGCACGTTCCGGCCGGCGCCACGCCGAAGGACGGACCGTCGGCGGGTATTACGATGGCATCGGCGCTTCTCTCGCTCGCGCTCGGCAAGAAAATCCGGAAAAATCTCGCGATGACCGGCGAACTGTCGCTCGTCGGTCAGGTGATGCCGATAGGCGGCCTGAAAGAAAAGATGATCGCGGCCAAGAGGAACAAGCTGAAAGAGATCATCATCCCGACTCAGAACCGCAGAGATCTCGATGAAATCCCGGCGCACATCAAGGCGGGAATCACGGTCCACCCCGTCGAGACCATGGAAGAGGTCGTGAAGTTGATTCTCAGGTAACCGTTTGATTGCACCGATTCGAGCGATGTGATACTACGATGTCAATCAACGACGCCACGATTCGCGTGGGAGGGTGGTATGACCGAGTTCGAACGGGTAACCGCGGCGCTTGCCGACGGGACGATACTTCCGGCTGTAGATTCCGTTCCGAATACTCTCGACACGGTTCGTGCTCTTTTTTCTCTTTCCGGTGTATCGGCGTTTGCCGACACGGATCATGTCCGCGCGATGCGCGACGCGATCGGACCGTGCGATCATATCATTCTCGTCGTCCTTGACGGGCTTGGGCTCGGCCATCACGCCTCGTTTCCTCCCGGCGGTTTCTTGTCTCGTTGGTACGTGAGTGAGCTCCGCGCGGTTTTTCCGTCGACAACATCGGTCGCACTCACGTCGTTTGCAACCGGCGCGTGGCCGGCGGAACACGGTATCACCGGATGGTGGACGTACTTCCGCGAGGTGTCCAGGACGATCGCACCGCTCACTTTTGTCGAACGCGAGACCGCGATCCCCGCCGAGAAGCTTGGTTTGTCTCTGGAGTCGCTGATTCCGATCCGGAGCGCATACCCGAGTCTTTTTCGCCGCTGCCGAAGTTTTGTACCGCGTGCGATAGCAACCGGTGAGTACCCGCGCTGGTCGCGCGGCGAAACGGAGATTCAGCCGTACCGGTCGCCGAAACACGCGATCCGCTCGATCGTGCGCTACCTGTCACGGGCCAAATCCGCGACGTTCACGTACTTATACTCCGACACGATAGACACTCTCTCGCACAAATCAGGCTGGAACTCGGCGGCCGTTTCCGCGAGCATCCGCAAACACGACGAGGCGCTCGCGACGCTCCGAGCGCGTACCTCCGACGCCGTACGCATCGTCGTACTCGCCGACCACGGACTCGTGAACGTCCCGCCTCACAATCGCCGCGTGATTCGTGACGGCGATCCGATGATGAGATACTTCTCGGTACCACCGTCGGGCGATGCGCGAGCGCCGATTTTTCACGTGACACCGGGTCGAGAGTCGGAATTCAAGACGCA
>PXBQ01000543.1 GCA_003566875.1 Spirochaetaceae bacterium
GCCACTGTCGATCCCGGTCCGTACTCGCCGAGAACATCCCAGACCGACGCGACCAGAATCAGAAGCGCAATCGAAATGGTGCGGCCCAGGACGCCGAGAGCGATCAGAACCCCCGCGCCGACCGCGATATAGAGTGAAATCCCCGTGAGGGGTGACGTGAACGCAGCGATAACCGGCATGAAACGGCCCACGCGCGGCGCGATCACAAAAGCGATCCGGTTGAAACCCGACACAAGGCGCGCGTATACATCGCTGTTGTGTCGGACGATACCTGTCACGCCAAGCCAGTCCCGTACGAAACCGAGCAGAAACGGGATCGCGATCACGGACCCGGCAATACGCTTCATCTCCTCCGGGATGATCGGGATAAGCGCTGCCGCGAGGAACACCATCTGGTAGCCGGCGAGTATCTTCCCGGACGAGGAGTGCGCCAACGGGAACAGCGTCTTGCCGCGGGCGCGCTGCAGGGCCTCGCCCGCGATAAAAACGTATCGCGCGACGCCCACGAGAATGAACCAGGCCGGGAGCACGCGCGCAACCACCAGAAACACCGACGCCGCGAGAACCCCGAGCGAGTCGAACTCGTGCTCGAGCTCACGGCCCAGCGGAGTGTACCGGCCGGTTTTGCGCGCGATGAAACCGTCGATATAATCAAGGCCTATTGCCGAGAAGTACGTGACAAACGGGAGCCACCCGAGCGGCCCCGGCAGTTCCGGGAGAAAGACAAAACCGAAAAGAACCGCGATGAGGAATCCGCGCAGAATAGTGATGCGGTTTGCGGGGCCGAGGTCGGGGTAGACTGCGACTTGCTCGGCCTCCGGCCTGTTGAGATGGAGGCGCAGCCGCATGAAGGCAAACTGGTACGAGTGGACCGCGAGGGCCGCGACCGTCGCCGCGAGAACCCACCACTCGGACGTGCGCGTCGCGACCACGATACCGACAATCGTTATCGCGATAGCAAGACACAGAAAAAGCCGTCGCCATTCGCGTACAAGATCTTCCATCACCGCCCATCATACCGTCGTCGCGGTGCGGCGTCCACAGTACTGCGATAATCGCGTCTCAGACGTCACGTCGCGAGTACGCGCGAACGATCGCATCAGCACCCGCGCGCCAGCTTGGGAACGACGTCGAGCGTGCGCCGAGTTTGAGCCGAAGCCGGAACTGACGGTCGAGAAAGTAGCGTTCGATCGCGGTTATCCACGCGTTAGAGTCGTTCGCCTCGCACAAGACGCCGTTCACCGAGTCCGCGACAACGTCCGCCGTGCCTCCGACGTCGTTCGTCACGACCGGCACTCCGAGCGCGATCGCCTCGGCTGCGGCCATCCCGTAACTCTCGAACAACGACGGTTGAAGAATGATGTCGGCCGCTTGGATCACCTCGATCGCGGTCGTATACGGCACCGTTCCGAACTCCGTGACGCGGTGCGCCACGCCGGCCTCTCTGATCGCCGCCCGGAACCGCGCCGTCGAAGACGCGTCGCCTTCACCGAGCACGAACCACTGCCACCGAATTCGTCGGTCGATTTTGGCCAGAACGGCCTCGGCGAGCCATTCGAGGTTCTTGATCGGCCCGAAGTTTGCGACCGTCACGAGGGTGGCCGTGCCATGCCTCCGGGCGACCCGTGGCATCGCGTGGCCGCGCATCGCGTACGGGATGTTTGCGTCGGTCCACCTGATGCCGGGCGGAACGATCATCACCGACCGAGCGCCGCGCTCGCGCGCGGATAACGCTACGAAGCGTGAGGGCGCGATGACGCCGTCGGCGTGCGCGAGAAACTCCGCCTCAAAATCGCCCGCGGTGCGGTTTTTCGGGTCACGGTCGTGCGAAGGGAAAAGATGAATGAGAAACACAATCCGTGGCGCGCCGGCTCCCGCGCCACGGCTCTTCGTGTGCGATAAGGCCTTCCTGAGCTCGGCCGGATGCAGCAGGTAGAGCGAATCGAGAACGACGGTTTGGGCACCGTCGCCGGGCGCTGCGTTCAAGCGCGCCTTGAGGTCCCGCGGTTCGACTCGTCGTACGCCGATCTCTCCGTGCGATGCTGCCGCGATGTTTCGGTTGTACCGGTATCCGCCGGTCGGAGAGAGCGGATCTCCCGGGGCCCAGATCTCAATCATCGGTTCTTTGTCTGTTCGGGGCGATACGATGCCCACGCCGTGTCTGACTCCCAAATGACGATTTCGGAGACCGGCGCCGTCGCTCCGGTCGGTTCGACGCGGCGCGCGATATCCTCGGCGATGAACCGCGCGAGGTTCTCGAGGCTCGGTTGCATCGACTCGAAGAACGGGAGGTCGTTCAGGTACACGTCGTCAATCGCTCCGAGGGAGACCTCGAGCGTCGACTCCATCACCGCGATGTCTGTAGAAAACCCGTTTTTGTCGAGCTCGATTGTCTCGGCTATCCACTCGACCCGGTACGGGTGCGAGTGCGGCGTCGACTCGGGGCCAAAATCGCCGCGCAACGAGTGACACGCAGTGAGCGAGCGGATCACTCCGGTACGGTACATCTCAAACTCCTCCTTTTTCCTCCGGAACCAAAACGACTTGCAGGACATCGGGTGCCGACTGAATCACCTCGAATGCGGTTTGTGTCTGCTCCAAGGGAAACCTGTGCGTTATGTATTTCGACGGTCGAATACGACCGATGAGCTTCATGACCTCCGCGGCGGCGCGCGTCCGGCTCCACCCTGCCGACATCGCAGCCCGGATCGTCGAGACCTGACACGCCCGGATCGTGAGTCGTTTACGGTGGAAAGAGCCGCCGAGCGACAACGTGACGCGCCGCGCGCCGTACCACGAACCCTCGACGACCGTGCCTTCGTGTCGCAGAAGATCGAACGCGTGTTCGAGCGCCTCTTCGCGGCCCGACGTGTTCACGACGTAATCGACGCCTGCCGGCCCGACAAGGCGCCTGACCTCGTCGCGAAATCCGGGCTTCGTCGGGTCAAGCGCGGTGCAGCCGAGGCCGCCGGCGAGCGCGCGGCGAAACTCGACCGGGTCGGCGGTCACGATCGCGCAGCCGGTGTTCGCCGCGAGAATCTCGGCGCACAACAATCCGATCGTTCCAAGCCCGAACACGAGCACGCTCTCTCCAAAAGCGGGGGAAACGTCGTGCGCGAGCGAGAGCGCGGTCTCGACACTCGGAAGCAAAACCGCATCTTCATCTGCGATCCTATCGGGAAGCAGAACCGAAAAACCGGGTCGGACCGGAAAGCGGTCTTGATGCGGCGCAAAGCCGAAGAAACGCGCGCCGGAGGAGGTTTCGCCGACGTTCATGTATCCGTACGCGAGCGGATACTCGAGCCGCGACGGCAGATCCGGCAGACCGTCCTCCGACGGCCCGGCGATAAAATCGCCCAAGAAAAACCTCGACTCGGTGCCATGGCTGATCCCGATGAGGCGCGACCGCGCGATCGGTATATCGTCCGGCGCTTCGAGCGAGACGGTGCGCACTTCGATCTTGCCGGGAGAAACAAAAAAAGCGGCGCGAGTTTTATACGTCATCGCCGGTCTTCCTCATCTCGAAAAGCGAGTTCCCACACAAGATCCTTGCCGTACGGCGTCACCGAAACAACCTTCGGACGGTGCGCGTCGGTGAGCTCGTCGACCCCGAGGTCGCCGACAGCGTCGATTCCCACGCCGATCAAGATAGGAGCGACAACGACATACGCGCGGTCGACGAGTCGTTCGCGGTAAAAAGCGGTGATGACGCGTGATCCACCTTCGACGAACACCGAACTCAATCGCCGCGCCGCGACGGCATCGAGAACCGCGCGCAACTCAAGACGATCTTCGGTGTCCGCAGCAACCGGCACGATTTCGGCACCTGCCTCAACCAGCGCGTGTGCTCGTTCGGGCGCGTTGTGCCGGGCGGTTTCCGAGCACACGACGATGGTCGGGACTTCCGCAATCCGGTTGAACACACGTGCGCGTGGCGGTGTCCGAAGATCTGCGTCGAGAATCACGCGCGTCGGCGACGCGCATTCGCCGAGGCGGCACGTGAGCTCCGGATCGTCGCGGAGAACCGTCCCGATACCGACGAGGATCGCGTCGTGATCCGCGCGCAGTCGGTGCGCGAGCTCGAGCGTCTCGTCACCGGATATCCAGCGCGACGCGCCGGTTCGTGTTGCTATTCGTCCATCGAGGCTCTGCGCGTAGCTCAACACGACGCGCGGTCGATTTGCCATCGCATTAAGTATAAGTCGCGCGGCGGACGCGTGCAAATCGTGGCGGCCCGAAGAGCAGCGAACGAAGAGTTTGACTGAATGACTCCGATTTTATATGTTAATTAGGTCTGCAGATACGTGCGGACGAGGTGGTACATGAGCACACGTGTAGAACACGGTCCGCACAACGAGAAGTCCGGGATCGCACGGACGCGCGAGAAGCTTAGGGAGAAGCTGGTTGGTGAGCCCGATTTCATCCTGGACAACGAGTACTGCGGCGAAGGCGCGTTTCCCGTCGAAGGTGAACCGTGCGTCAAGATGGTCGCGCATACGAAGTTTCCAACGCGGTACGGCGAGTTTGTCTTGTTCGGTTTTTTTGACTCCCGGAACGCCAAGGAGCACACTGCTATCGTAAAAGGCGACGTCAAAGGCGCCATAGACTGTCCCGTTCGCGTGCACTCGCAGTGTCACACCGGCGATGTCTGGGGCTCGCTGCGGTGCGATTGTCGCGACCAGCTCGAAGCATCGATCCGGTACATATCCGAGCAATCGATCGGCGCCGTTGTGTACCTGAAGCAGGAGGGGCGCGGGATCGGACTCCTGAACAAAATCAAGGCGTATCAACTGCAGGACCTCGGTCTCGATACGGTCGAGGCGAACGAGTTCTTGGGTTTTCCGGCCGAGGCTCGCGATTACTCGGCCGCCGCGCGAATAATCGAGCAACTCGGAATCGAATCCGTCGCGTTGCTCACGAACAACCCCGAGAAAATGACCGGTCTACGCGCGCACGGCATTGAGGTTACGAGACGAATACCGGTCCAAACGAACTGGAACGAACACAACAACTTCTACATGGAGACGAAGCGCGAAAAGATGGGGCACTTGTTCTAGGTCTCTTTTCCTGCGATGTTTCTTCGTAGAGGTCACTTGTAATGGAAAACGGCGTCGAAACCCGGCGCATAGTAGAAAAAATCCTCTCGACCCACACGGCCACGCGCGAAGAGCTCGAGTACGTCTACCGCGCCCTCTGCAAGAATACGCATCCCGACCTCACCGGCAAGGACGGATCAGAGTTTATCCGGCTCCAGCAGGTATTTCGGTATGTGAGAGACGCCGGCGCCTCGAGTCACGATCCGAATCCGGCGCGCGTCGCGCGCGAAACCGGTTACGCGGGGCCACTCACACCGCGCGCGGGCCTTTTCTCGTGTCTCGAACGGTACGTTCAGCTCGGACTGCACTCGCCGAGAGTCCGTATGCGCGTGTTGTTGAAGCCGTACTCGCTCCGTGTTCTGCACGCGGTCGAGTACTGGGGCGGCATGTACGATCCGACCTTTCCCATCGTCTTCTCGCGCTTTAACGCGCGGCGGTTCGAACGACTCGCGACGCGAGCCGACGTGAAAAACTACCTGTACGGTCGACGCCTTTTCGCCGACGGACTGCGATGGTTTCTCGAGTATCAGAGCTTTGGGCGAGAGTCGTGTCGCGACATTGCCCGCGAGAGGCTTCGACGGTCGGTCGGTGTCTATCGTTTTGCGCGTTTGGCCGACAACCCCGTCATTCCGTTTGCCGAGTGGCTCCTGCGCGAGCTCGAGAAGCCTGCGTGGCGTTCCCGCGTCGTCGTCGCCCGCCCGGCGTGAGAACGACCGGTATGAGGACTATTGCCGTCGTCAC
>PXBQ01000184.1 GCA_003566875.1 Spirochaetaceae bacterium
AACCCCGGTATCTCCCACAACACGGCGATCGCGAACGGCTGTTCCTTCGGGTACCGGATTGCGATCTCGTCGCCGCCGAGACTGCGCCACTCGCTGAAGAACGGGAAGTTGCGCGTGTTCGTCGTGAACGAGGTCACGGGTTGGACCGGCTTTCCGGACGGTGTCGTGAAACGGACGATGAGCTGTTCCGGCACGGGGCACTCCTTGAGGTAACGGGTTTCACCGACCGATGGTACCGTATCCCCGCAAACGACTCAAGGCGGGATTTTCCACAAGTAGACAAAAAAGGACCGGTCAGTTAGACTGGTCATATGAACGTAGTGACAGCGACTGAGTTCAAGGCGAAGTGTCTCGCGCTGATCGATGAGGTCCGCGAGTCGGGCGCTCGTTTCGTGATCAGCAAACACGGGCGGCGCGTCGCGGAGTTGGTGAGATACGTCGATCTGGAGGAAACGTCCGCACAGGAATCGTTACGAGGAACGGCCAGGATACTCTCGGACATCGAGACTCCGGTCGCGCCGCCCGACGATTGGCTGAGCATGGGTGGGAAATGAGGGTCGTTCTCGACACGCACATCGTCGTGTACTGGTGCGCCGAACCCGACCGGTTGAGCGCAGCGCAACTCCACGCGGTCCGAACGATCAGCGCGGACAATCCGGCCATCGTCGCCGATATCACTCTCTGGGAGATCGCGGCGCTCGTAGTTGCCGGCCGGCTGAAACTCGATTTGCCGATCCTCGAGTGGCTGAACCGGGCAACCGCACGGCCGCTTGTGCGAGTCGCTGAAATCAGCCCGAGTATCGCCGCTGAATCCCACAACCTGGCATCCTGGGAAAACCGTGACCCGGCAGACCGCCTCATCGTTGCGACCGCTCGGGTGTACGGCGCGGCCTTGCTCACGAACGACGGGTCTATTCGCGACTCCGGCCTCGTCACAGTGGTGTGATCCGCGTATACTGCCGAAACGCCCGGCACCCGGACGTGAGGCTTGATCGGCGCGATTCGGAGAATCGATCACGGGCGCGCGGCGACCGCGTTCCCGGTGCGACGCCGGCTTCACAGACGCGTGGAACGTCGGTATTCTTCAGCGATGGGCTTCTTCACGCGTTCGCCGCGGATACGCGACGCCGACTGGACTGCGACGATTCAGGGCTACGCGATCTTTGGCCGGCTGGGCACGAACGACGCAACCCGGCTACGCGCGCTCGCGGAACTATTCCTCAAGAAGAAACAGATCCGCTTTCACTCGGGCGTTGCGGCCGACGACACGGTCCGGGCCTCGATCGCCGCGATGGCGTGTTTGCCGGTACTCAACCTCGACCTGTCGTGGTACTCCGCGTGGGTGTCGGTGCTCATCGTGCCCGAGGATTACGAGACCGACGTGACCGACGTCGACGACGCCGGTGTCGTGCACGAAGGGACCGATTTTGCGGCGGGCGAGTACGCGCCGCTCGGATTGGTCGTGCTCTCGCTTCCCGATGTTCTCGAGTCGGGACACGGGAGCGGCTTCAACGTCGTGATTCATGAGGCCGCGCACGTGATCGACGCGCGGAACGGATCGCTCGACGGCGCGCCGCCGCTTCACCGGGGAATGGACGTCGCACGGTGGACGGCGACGTTCACGTCCGCGTACACGGACCTCCAGAGGCGAGTCGGGCCCGCGGCTCGACGACGCGGCCGGAGAAGCGTATTCGACGCGTACGCGGCGGAAGCGCCCGAAGAGTTCTTCGCGGTCGCGAGTGAGTTGTTCTTCGAGCGGCCCGAACGGCTCTCGAGGGAGTACCCGGACGTGTACGACGAACTATCGCTTTTCTACCGCCAAGACCCGGCGGCACAACGCAACGGCCCGCCGCCCTCCGGGTAACAGATCGTGCCTACCGACGAGGTAACCGTACGATGAACCGAGTTCCCTGCCCTTCATCGCTCTCGAGGTGAATCGTACCGTCGTGCCCTTCGACGATGTGCTTCGCGATCGGGAGGCCGAGACCGCTTCCACCGGTCGTTCGCGACCGCGAAGGGTCCCCGCGATACAGCCGGTCGAACACAAAAGGCTGCTTCTCGGTCGAGATTCCGGCGCCGGTGTCGCAGACCGTGATCTCGATATCCGTCGAGTCTGCTTGCAGGGCGACCGTGACCGTGTCATCGGCACGACAACTCGTGATCGCGTTCGTGATCAAGTTGTGCAGAACCTGCGCGATCCGGTTCGCGTCGAGTAAACACGGGACCGGCTGTTCGGCCCCGACGGCCGCGAGTCGCACGCCTTTTGCCGTCGCTGCCGGGTCGGCGGCGCGCACCGCGTGGCGAATGACCGACGCGATATCGTGTTCCTCGATCACAAATCGGAGCGCCCCGGCATCGGCGAGCGCGAGGTCCTGAAGATCGTCGACCAACCGGCTCATGAGCGTCACTTCCTCGAGCAGGATCGGAACCGCGACATCGGACGGGACAACCTTGTCACGGATTCCCTCGACGTACCCGCGGATGTTCGTCAACGGTGTCCGGAACTCGTGCGCGGTGTTCTCGACAAGATGACTCCGTCGCGTCGCCGCGGTCTCGAGTTCGGTGGCCATCGTGTTGAACGCGCTCGCGAGCTCGTGTAACTCACCGCTCTCATGCGACATCTCGACGCGAACCGTTAGATCTCCGGCACCGGCGAGTCGGGCGCACCGCGCGAGTTCGCGAATCGGAGCGGTGATCGGTCGTGTCATCGCTGTCGAGACGAGAATCGCGACGCCAACCGCGAGAGCGCCGGCGACCCAGACGAAGTACTCGATCGACGCCTCCAGACGCCGCCGAAACGTCGCTTGAATCGTCGTCTCCGCGCTGACGTGAAGAGTACCGACCGGATCCATCTCGGGGTAATGGGTCAGAGACCGACTCGGCCACGTGCGGCTGAATCGAGGTTCGGACGGATCCTGCGCGGTATCCGCGACGATGCGGCCGGTTCGGTCGGTCAGGACGATTCGTGCGCCGAGCATGACCGCCATCTCGTCGACGAACGGCTGGATACCGTCCCACGTGTCGCGCGCGGTGTAGTACCCGATAAGCCAGTGAGACATGCGCGTCATCTCGAGCTGGTTGATCAGCCGTTCGTACCGAGCGACTTCCCTTTCGGCGCTCTGGAAAACGACGATAGTCACCGTGCCGACCGCGGCCACCGTCACGGCGAGGAACGCAAACATCAGCCTGGCGCGCAAAGAACGAAACGCGAATCTCATACCGAGAACTTGTACCCAACCCCGAACACCGTCGTGATGTAAACGGGATGAGACCGATCGGGTTCGATCTTCCGCCGGAGATTCAAGATATGGACGTCGATGATCCGGTCCGATCCGTCGTGCTCATCGCCGAGCACATCTTCCGATAGCTGCGCGCGGGTGAACGGTCGATTCGGTTCGCCCATCAACTTCGCCAGTAACCGGAACTCCGTGTTGGTCAACGTGACGGGCCGATCGTTCACCGTCGTGGTGTACTCACGAAGGTTGAGCGAAATCGGACCGATCTGCAGCCGACCGGACGAACCGGACGATCCGGACGTACCGCCGGGCGTCCTGCCGGAACGACGCAGAACGGCGCGAGCGCGCGCGGCGAGCTCACCCGGGCTGAACGGTTTGACCACGTAGTCGTCCGCGCCCGCGTCGAGTCCCGCTATCCGCGACTCCTCGGCGGTTCGTGCGGTCAACATGATGATCGGCGTGTCGACGGTCGCCCGGATCATGCGGCACAACTCCATTCCCCCGATTCCGGGAAGTAAGAGATCGAGAATGATGAGGTCCGGTTTTTTAGCGCGCGCGAGGGAGAGAGCCTTGACTCCGTCGACAGCCGTGATGACCGAGTGCCCGTCACGCCTGAGGTAAAACGCGACGAGATTGACAATCTTGACGTCGTCGTCGACGACGAGAACCGTCCCAACGTCGGAATGATCGTGATTCGTTGCCACCTTAGTAAAACACTTATCGGCGTGGAACGTTACGGAAACTTCTTAATACGGTCTTCACAACCGTACTCTATATTAGCGCCAGAGACTGAATGGAGGCTGTGAATGAAAAAGACACGGTATTTCGGAATAGGGGCGATCCTCATCGCCGTCGTTCTGCTCGCGGCGTGTGGAGGCGGCCAATCGAGGCCGGCGAGTACGACCGCGCAACAAAGGATGACGCTTCAGGTCACGGCACCGACCGTCCGCGACGCGGTGACCGAGAACACGACGACTGTGACCGGGGTCATCTCCGAACCGAACGCGAAGGTTTTTGTGAACGACCAGGCGGTACCGGTCGCGGCCGACGGATCGTTCACACACGAGATTCCGCTCGCGTACGGAAGCAATCGGATCGCGGTCAGGGCAGAGGCGGAGGGGTTCGCAAACGCAAGCCGGACGATAACGTTGAACAGGGCGTTGAACCTGACGGTCTCGTCGCCGACCGATAACCTCGTGGTGAACGGGAATCAGCTCACGGTGTCCGGCACCGTTTCAGACCCCGACGCGACGGTGAAGGTAAACGGCATAAACATGCCGCTGAACAACGCGGGCGCGTTCAACCAGACTCTCCTGTTGTACTATCCGCTCACGATCGTGAATGTCGTCGCGCGGGTCGAGGGGATGTCACCGGTCAGTCGCAACTTCACGGTAACCTCGTCGACGATCCAGTAGTACCTCTTCAGAACCCGAATACGTTCGGTAACCGGGCACCGGCCGACGCCGGTGCCCATCGGCACCGGTTGACGCGAACGGTGTACGGACGTAACATTCCGCATCCCGATCTCTAGCGAGTTTGCATGCGCCCGGTAGCGTTTGACAAGAACCTTCAGTACGCGAAGTTTTGCGCGTACGGCTTCCTGAAAGATCTTCGGTTCTACGAGCCGTTTCTGATGCTCTTCTTCCTCGAGAAGGGATTGTCGTTTCTGCAGATCGGAACGTTGTACGCCGCACGCGAAGTCTTCATCAATGTTACTGAGATCCCGTCGGGGATCGTGGCCGATACCCTCGGGAGACGAAAAACGATGGTCGCGTCTTTTGTCGCGTACATCGTGTCGTTTCTTGTGTTCTACTTCTCGCGCGATTACTGGTCTCTTTTTCTCGCGATGGCACTGTACGCGTTCGGTGACGCATTTCGGACCGGCACGCACAAGGCGATGATTTTCGACTACCTCAAAAAGAGGAATCAGCAACACCTGAAGACGCATTACTACGGTCATACGCGGTCGTGGTCACAGCGGGGCGCGGCGGTCTCGGCGTTGATCGCTGCGGGGCTCGTCTACTGGCGAGGGTCGTACGCTCCCGTTTTTCTTTTCACTATCATCCCGTACGTGCTCGACCTGCTGCTCATCCTCAGCTATCCACGCGAGCTCGACGGTCCACGGGACACGAGCACGAAGACGGTTCGTGAGGAGTTTCGCGATGTGTTCCGGTCGCTCGTCTCGAGCATGAAAAAACCCGCGACGTTACGCGCGATCTCAAACCAGGCGTTGTACACCGGGTATTACAAAGCGTGCAAAGACTACCTTCAACCGATCCTCAAGGCGTTCGCGGTCGGCCTGCCGGTTCTGATCGGACTGGCTGCGCAGGAACGCACGGCGATCATCACAGGAGTCGTGTACTCGCTGTTGTTCATGCTCACGTCGGCGGCCGCACGCAGATCGGGAGCGCTCGCGGATCGGTTCTCGAACCTCGCGACCCCGTTGAACCGTACCTTGATGATCGGTATCTCGTTCGGCCTCGTAAGCGGCGTCGCGTACGTTCTCGGTGTTCCCGCGGTCGCGATCGCGCTGTACATCGGGATCTACGTCACGGAGAACGCACGGAAACCG
>PXBQ01000377.1 GCA_003566875.1 Spirochaetaceae bacterium
CACAAAACCCGGCTGTCGCAGGACTCCAACGGCGACCACCGGGACTTCTACCTCGGCCTTGATCGCCTCCGCGAGGTAGACGCGCCAGCCTTGGTCGTACGTGATCGGCTCGAGCAGAGTCGGCATCGACTCATAGGTACCGCAGCTGACGTCAAGCGCGTCCGCGCCCGCATCCTGGAGATGTCGAGCGATGCGCTTCCCTTCCTGGAGTGTTATTCCGCCGTCCACGAACTCGTCCGCGCTGAAGCGGACCATCACGGGGAACTGGTCGCCGCACCGCTTTTTGGTCGATTGCAGGATTTCGGTCACGAAGCGCATTCTGTTCTCGAAGCTACCGCCGTATTCGTCATCGCGTCGGTTACTGTGCGGGCTGATGAACTGGTTGATGAGATATCCGTGAGCGCCGTGCAGCTCAACACCGTCGAACCCGGCCATCTGGCATCTATATGCTGCTGCTGCAAAGCGTTCGACGAGGTCTTTGACTTCCTCATGGGTAAGTGCCCGAGGCTTCTCGCCCACGCCCTGGTTCGTGATCTCACTCGGTGCGACGATCTGCATACCTTCGCAGACCTGTGAGTTGGACTGGTTGCCTGCGTGATGAAGCTGGGCGAAGATCTTTGTTGGGTGTCTGTGAACTGCCTGAACCAGGCGGCTCAGCATGGGCACGAACCGATCCTCATCGGCTCGAGTCTGGTTCACCACAGCCTTTCCAAGCTCCGGCTCTACTGCGACAATCTCCGTGACGATGAGCCCGGTCCCGCCTCGGGCGCGTTCTTCGTAGTAGGCGATCTGGTGACCCGTCACCTCTCCGTCGGAGGCGCACAGCACTGTGCCCATCGCCGGCATGACCACACGATTGGAAATAGACACCTCGCCGATCCGACCCTCGCTGAGTAGATGCGGGTACCTGCTCTTTGCCAATGTCTCTTTCATAGTTCGCTCCTTAACGACAAGATAACAGAGCCACCGATCACGACTATTACCCAAACAGGCTATCCGCTGCGCCGGCGAGACAATCAGCACGTAAACGAGCAAGTTCTTCTCCTAACCCAAACGGTCGATAGCGACTCCCTAACCGGACCGTTATTCTTCGCTTAATGGGTGAACAGAACAGGGTTTGGGACCGACCGAGGTCGAGTGCGCCGTATCCAGCATAGGCTGACTCAGTGTCAGGCCGCGCATAGGCCGTTCGTGGTATTGGTCGCGTCCGATCCTGCTGGTAGCATCAGATAAGGAGAGATCAATGAAGAAAATCAAGGCAGTTGTGTACGGCGCCGGGGCGACCGGTCTGGATATTGCGCGAGAGTTGGTGAGACGAGGCGTCGAAATCGTGGCGGCAATCGACATCGAACACGTCGGCGAGGATCTTGGTGAGCTGGCCGGCTTGAATCGACGCTTGAATGTCGAAATAAGCGACGACGCGGACGAGACACTGCAGGAGACGCGCGCGGACGTCGCGATTGTCTCGGTCGCATCGGGGCTGGAAGAGATGCATCCTCACATCAAGAGATGCCTTGAGGCGGGCATTAACGTGACTACGACCTCCGAGGAAACCCTCTACCCGTGGCACACGTCACCGGAACTGGCCGCGGATCTGGATCGAACAGCAGAAATGCATGGTGTGTCCTTCATGGGGGCCGGGTACCAAGACATATTCGAGGTCAACCTTCCAGTTATACTGACCGGTGCGTCGAAAGAGCTTACCGGGGTCCATGGCGTCAACAGGTACAATATAGACGACTACGGACCAGCTGTCGCTCACTACTTTCTCGCTGGAGAGAAGAAGTCGGAAGCCGAGCAGAAGTTATCGAAGGGAGAAGGACCCCAGAGTTTCTTCCGAATGACCCTCGAGGCGCAAATCTCGGCGCTTGGCCTAAGCGAAAAGGAGTACTCGCAGGAGACCAGACCAGTCGTGGCGGACCAGTCTGTGCAATCTGAGGCGATCGGCCGTACGATTGAGGAAGGCGAGCTCTTGGGTCTAGAGATCGATGTGAGGATTCAAACCTACGAAGGGGTCGAGTTCACCGGGACGGAGATTGCGAAAGTGTACGACCAGGAAGACGGAGCCCTCAATGCCTGGACCATCAAAGGGGTTCCGGAGATGTACGTGGAGGACAAGCCGACGCCGGTCAAGGTGGGAACGGCCACGCAGATCGTCAACCGACTTCCGGATCTCATCAACCACCAGCCGGGATTCGTCTCTGTGACCGAGCTTCCGCTCCCGCGATATCGCGTGGGTCCGCTGCAACTGTATGTGAACGGATAAGGATGCTGTTCCTGACGGTTCCAACCGCCCGGAGATAACTCTTACTGCGATTGGTGAAGCAAACGAGAAAGGACTGTAGATGAAGTTAAATGTGAATAACAGAACGATCCGGCTGGTCGGCATCGGTATAGGCAGCGTACTGTTCGCCTTGATCTTGTGGTTATTGGGTTATGATGTCCAGAGAACTGTAGCCGCTGTCCCTTACTTTCTACTGTTTTTAATTCTGATCAAAGGTCCAATTATCAGAATTTGGCCGGCAACGCTAAAGCGGTTTTCTCCCGGTTTTCCGGTTAGCTGGAGATCAGAGTTTGGAATTTGGTTTGCTGTCTGGTCAGTAGCACACGTATTGCTTGTCTGGTCGGCTAGAGATTGGGATGTTGTCGGCTACCTGACTGATATGAGCCCGTGGGCGTTTGGCGCCTTGGTCGCAGTGATTATCGCAATCGTGTTAGCTTTTACGTCGAACACAAAGGCACTAAACTTTTTGGGCGGAAAAGCATGGAAGTGGCATCAAAGCCATGGCACTTATGTGATTTTCTGGCTGGTTGTTGTGCATATTTACGATCGAGCTTATCTACGCCCGTATGAGGAGGTAGGATTTCCATCGAACGATCCGTTGCACTGGGTGTATATTTTGATGACACTGGTTGTTGTTATTCTTCATGTCACGGCATTTGCCAAGATTGTTGCTGAGTATCGTAAAACTGGAGAGTATCCCCGAGGGTTGTGAATGACTCTCTGTGATGGTTGTTCAGCACCGGGATAGTCAGGGCGATTCACTCCTCGGTGCCGGCGCGTTCAATGAGTTGGGAAGTATGTCGTGACTCGTCGGCGACGGCGGGAAGAATTTTTGCTTCGATTTCTGCCAACGTATACTCATACGCGGTGAACCACGCAGCATCCCCGATACCCGAACGTAGCGTTAACGTCCAATGAAGGGTTTCGTGGATCACGTAACCCGGTTGTTCCGTCAGAACAGAAATGAGATCCAGAAGGTGGTTGAGGTGTTGTTCGAGTGCCGCGCCGCGATTGCGCGGACGATGTGGGAACAGAGCGTCGTCTCGCCGAATATGGCCGTCCCCTCGACGATCAGGATGTTCGTTTTCTTGTTCGTGTCGGCGGCCCTATTCTGCCTGATACTCCACGGTGCGCACGGGTGCGGAATCGGTTCACGAGGCTTTGTGATACTGTGTGATCTTCTCGAATTCCGCCGCTTCTGTTTCCGTGAGATTTTCAAGATCATATCGACTTTGCATATTCCTCCAGTATTCAGCGGTTGTTCCGAAAAACCTGGATAGCCGTAATGCGGTATCGGCCGTTATTCTCCTTTTTCCCATTATGATCGCGGCGATTCGTGGAGGGTCGACAAAGACGCCTTTCGCGAGCGCATACGGCGTTAGGCCCATTGGATCGAGAGATTCTTCCTTCAATATTTATTTCGCCGGCGTGGACAGTTCAATCAAGTTCCGATTCATACGCCCCCCACCAAATAGCGACGCGGAGCGTCGCCAAAAATCGGGCTGGTCGGCCGCTCGCGCGGCCTGCTCGCCCATGCATCCTGGGCTGGGCGGATTTGGTCTCCGGGCCCCGACTTCCTGTCGGCGCCCGCAGGCCCGCCTCCGCCCCGCTTCCGCATCACAACAAAAAAAGGCTCACGCGACGACCGGCGGTCGTCTCGTGAGCCTTATCGGGCTGGGCGGATTTGAACCGCCGACCCCTAGTCCCCCAGACTAGTACGCTAAACCCCTGCGCTACAGCCCGAAAAAATACGTGAGCACGCTAACACGCGCCGACACGCGTGTCAACTGACGGAGAAACACCGACCGAGATACACGACGAACCCGCGGCCGGACGGCCCCGGGTTCGCCTTTTTTAACTGTGGGCGAGCCTCAGTACGAGTGTCGTTCTCCGCCGCCCTGGCGTTGGTACGAAGGCTTACGTTCGAACGCTTCGTTGACACGGAGCGCCCGGCCGTCGAGCTCGAGACCGTTCACCGCCGCGATCGCGGCTTGCGCCTCCTCGTCGGTGCCCATTTCGACAAACGCGAAACCTTTGAAGCGGCCGGTGTCACGATCGTTCACCATCCGGCAGGACTGGACCTGGCCGTACTGGGAGAAAAGGTCGTGCAGACTTTGCTCCGTTGTCGCGTAGTTCATGTTTCCCACATAGACCTTGTTTGCCATGGAAAACTTCCCCTCTTCCGGGCGAAGTGCACCCCTCGTACACGTCGCCTTTGTTTTATCTCGACTCGTCGACGACGAGTCGTTCGGTCCGCGTCATAGAATTGTCGTTCCAGTACATCTTCATGAGATATCATGCCTGTGTGTGCTGTTGGAGGTGCATTACTTTAGCGGCGGATTCCCGTGGGACGAACGGAGGGCAAATACTACTTTCGCAGATGCGAATCGACACAAAAACATAGGATTTCTTGCGTTGTCTAGCCCGCAACGCTTAAATAACTATAGCCGCGAAAACTTCATCCGTCAAGAAAGTTTTTTTACGGCGTACGCGTGTTCCTGGCGATCTCGTACATCACGATACTCGCCGCGCACGCGACGTTGAGCGAGTTCACCACCCCCGACATCGGGATCGAAACCATCGTGTCGACCAAGCCGCGTAGACGTTCGCTGAGCCCCTTAGCCTCGTTCCCGAGAAACAACACGACAGGCCTCGCGAGAGCCGCATCGTCGAGTGAAACGGACGCCGACGAGTCGGTACCGACGACAGCGAGTTCGGGGTAGGCGGCGCGCAGCGATCCGATCCAGTGCTCGATGCGAGCCGCGGACGGTTCGTGCACGACCGGACTCGTGAAAATCGCTCCAAGACTCGCGCGGATCACAGTGGGATCATAGAGATCGACGCCGTGGCCGGTCGTCACGACCGCGGACACGCGAAACGCGTCGCCTGTTCTTATCACCGATCCGAGGTTCCCGTGGTTGCTCGGCCGGTCGAACACGACAAAAAACGGCGAGGCGGAAGCGCGGATATCGGCAAGACTGTGCGACGGCCGCTTCGCGATGACGATAATCTCCGACGGATCGGTTCGGCCCGACAGTTTGCGCATGAGTTCATCGGTGACGACAAAAACGCGCGCCGGTTGTACGCTCTCGATGATACCCTCGGCCCATCGCGACAAAGAGCGCTCGGCCGAGTAAGCGACACAGACGACGCTCAGCCCCGCAGTGACAAGCGCATCGATCGCGGCGACTCCTTCGACGAAAATCTCACCTCGCTCGGATCGCTTACGGCGGTTATTTTTCACCGCAAGCATGAGCTGAAAGGAATCGTTCTCGGTCACTATTCGTTCGCGTTCGCTTCGCCGCACCGTGTTAGCAGTCCTCCGTGGCGTGTTATACTACGCGATGCTCGCTCGTCCGTCCATCGTTGAATCGAACGTCGCGCCGTGATACGGTGGTCAGCGATGGTCGAATCCGGGTACTCACCGGCGGAGAAGCGCGCCGGACGACGGATGTTCACGCTGTTCGGCGTGTTCAACGCGCTGTCGTACCAATTATTGACGGGAAAC
>PXBQ01000095.1 GCA_003566875.1 Spirochaetaceae bacterium
CCGAGCAGGGAGTCGTGCTCCTGCATCACGCGCTCGTCGCGTACCCCGAGTGGGAGTACTGGAGCACCGTGACAGGGCTACCGAAGCGGAAGATCGAGTGGGAGCACGATCAGGACATTCCAATTCACGTCGCCGACTCGAACCACGTCGTGACCGCCGGAGTATCGGACTGGACTATCCGCGACGAGACGTACCTCACCGACGAGCCCGACGAGAACAGCCACGTCGTGTTGTTCACCGACCATCCACGCAGCACGCGCGCGATCGCGTGGACGCGCAAACTCGGCGCGGCGCGCGTCTTCTGCTATCAGTCCGGGCACGACGATCAAGCGTGGTCTGACACGCGCTTCCAGCGGGTGCTCACGAACGGGATCGAGTGGACCGCCAAAGCGTGCACGTAGACGGCGTCGCGGCGAGCGTGAAGGAGCGGCCGGACGGCTACTTTCGAACGATGCCGGTGATCACGTCAAAATGGGCGTCGTTTGAAACAAGAATCGATCCGCTCTCGAGAGCGGCGGCGGCGATCCAGAGGTCATTCGTGGGTATCGGTGTGCCCGCCTTACGCAGAGCCCCGTAAACCTCGGCGTAGAAAATCGCGGTCGACTCCCCAAGGGGATGGACGCGGACACGTGGATTCGACAGGAAGCGCACAAGCACATCGATATTTTCGCTCTCCCGATTTCCGGCGCGGAACCCGGCGCGGAGCTCGGCAAGAGTCGGCGTCGGGAGCAACACCTCGTCTGCGTACGCAATGATCTCGGCGGTCGCTGCATCACCGCGCATGAGCGCGGAGTATGCATTGGTGTCGAGCATGACTCTCACTTGAGGCCGTCGCTAATCACGCCAAAGCTCGCGATCGATTTCCGAGAAGCCCCGAACCGCTTCGTTAAACTCAGCCGCCTCCGCCTCGGACCAGAGTCCGGAGAATCCATCAAGGTCATCGTACCTGCGCCTTTTGTCATCGCCTCCGAGTAATGCGTCTTTGAGAGTCTCCACAACGAGACGGTTCACGCTGACCCCTCGCCTCCGGCTCTCCTTCTTGAGCTCCTGGTTGAGCCTCTCATCGACACTCCTGATCGTGAACGTCGCCATCGTTGGGCCTCCCGGATATATGCTACCACATATTGATGTCATAATCAACAAAGTTTTGATAGCAAAATGAGTTATCGCTCACCGTTTGTCGGCGTCCGACGACGCGCGGAACGGGCCTGCGATCGGGAGGGAGAACGAGAACATCGAGCCGCGCGGGGTCTTATTCTCGACCCAGATCCGGCCAAGATGACCGACGACGATTCGCCGCGCGATCGAGAGACCGAGGCCGGTGCTCTTCTCGCCGTCCGGGGCGCTCACGGTTTTTGTCCCGAACGGCTCAAAAATCCGGTTGATTTCAGCGGGCGGAATTCCGGGGCCGTGATCCGCGACCGAGACGGTGATATGCCCATCGGTGGAAAAGACGGTGACCACAACGTCGGAGCCGGAGTCGGTGAACTTCACCGCGTTCGAGATAAGGTTGTTCAACACCTGCATGATCTTCGTGCGGTCGAGCAGAACATCCGGCAGCGCCTCGTACTTGTTCACGACGATCCGGACGTCGCGCGACGACGCGACCGCCTGATTCATCCCGACGCTCTCGTGAATCAGTGCGTCAACGTCGGTTTCGGCGATGCTCAGATCGAGTCGACCCGCTTCGATCCGCGCGATATCGAGGAGCTCGTCGAGCAAAGTAAGAGTGAACGAACTCGACGACTGGATCATCGAGACAAACTCGCGGTTTTCGGAGGAGAGCGAACCGTCGTCGGAGTCGAGCACAAACTTGCAGAGATGCAAGATCGAACCGACCGGGTTCCGCAGGTCGTGCGCGGCCATGCCGAGGAAGTGATTCTTCACCTCGTTCAGCTTCGCGAGTTCGGCTTTGCTTTTCTGTAACTCGCGGTTCGTGGTCGAGAGTGTAGTGTTCAACTCGACAAAACTCCGGCGCAGATTCTCGGTCTCGTTCACGTCGATGTCGCCGATCACGACAATGCTCTCGCCAATCGGCGCAAACCGGAAATAGAAACTCTGTGGGAGCCCGGAGCGGGTCGTAACGTTCAGGAGGTGGCGCGTATCGGGCTCCATGATCACGCGTTCGAGCTCGAACCGCGCACCGAACTGCAAAACCAGATCGCTGAAGTGAATCGGATGATCGGGTATCGCGAGCAACTCGTGCACGTACGCGTTACACTCGCCTACGGTGCCGTCACGGTCCATGATCAATACGAGAATCGGTGCTTGCTCGGTGCAGTACCGCGCGAGAATGCTTGTGACTGTTGGGTTCGAGAGCCCGATCGCCATTAACAGCCGGTCCGAATGAAGCGCTCGAGACGCTCGAGCGTCTCCAGGTGTTCGACGCGCGGGTAACCGCCGATCGTTTCGGGTTCGATCCACGTGAACGCTTGACCGCCGACGAGGATCGGCAGCTCTTCGTCGAACGAGCGCACCTCGTCGATAATCTCGATCAGCGACGGGAGGTTGCTCGAGATGCTGAGCGAGAGCGCGAGTACGTCGGGTCGACGCTCGATGATGACTCGGACCAAGTCCGGCGTCGGCGTGTTCGCGCCAAGAAAGTAGCCGTTCCAGCCGTTGAGCTCGAAGATATCGGCTACCATCTTCGCGCCGATCTGGTGGTACTCGTTCGAGACGGCCGCGACGATCGCGCTGCGGCCGATATGCTCGGCCGAAAAGATCTTCGGATACGCCAACGTCATGAGACTCTCGGTAATCGCGGTCGCCAAGTGTTCGGTCGCGACCGAGATCTTGTTTCTTTCCCAAAGGTCGCCGACCTCATACATCGAGCGCTGGAACAACTCGACGTAAACGGCGTGAATCGCGATGTCCTGCTCGAGAAGCGCTTGAACGATGCGGTGGCACGCAAACCGATCGCCGACGAGGAGCGCGTCGAAGTACTCACGATAAACGGGTTCGTTGATCATTTTCTCCAAAACATATCCGCGCACCGGGCCGCTGTCAAGGAGGACTGCTTCTCCTCGACGGGAGACGGCCCTGACGAAAAAAACGGCGCCGAAATAGGTCTCCCGGCGCCGTGTTCAAAACGATACGAAGAGACGTCAGCCGTCAATCCAAACCTGCTCCCACCGGTTCTGCGCGGGCGAGCGGATTCGCCACGACGAGGGCGATACCTCCGGGAAGTTCCGGACGCGATTGTGAACGATACCATAACCGGGAGAGTTGCTCACGATCCCGATCGTCGGGAAGTACTCGACCGCGAGCTCGAGGATCTGATTCATCATCCGGTTGCGCGCGTTCGCGTCGGGTTCCTTGAGAATCGCGTCGTGCAGAAGCGCCGCCTCACGCACCGCAGCGGGTGGCTCGTCTGCCTCGACGCTTGCGTCAATTGGGTGCGTCACAAAACCGCCGCGCAAATAGTTCCACTGCGTCCACCGCGGCGCCCAGTCGAACGCGACCGGCAGATACATCCGTGGAGCGATGATCGCGTCGAATCCTCCGGTACCACCCCGAATACTCGCCTCGCTCTGGTTCTGTTGCCGGCGGACCGTGATGAAAGATCTCTCACCAAAGTTAATCTCGAGGCGAACACCGACTTCTCTCCAATGCGACTGGACGATCTCGAGAACGTCTACCAAAACCGGCGCGTGAACATCGATTCGTACGATAACTCTACTACCGTCCGGCATGAGCCGGTATCCGGCTGAGTCACGCCCAGTCAACCCGACCTTGTCGAAATACTCGTTCGCCAACGCGACGTCGTACTCAATGTGTTCGTGCGCCAGTCGTTCGCTGTGGAACGGAGTCTCGGCCTGCGGTGCAGCACCCCAAGGAACGACCGCTCCGGCGAACAAGAGGTCACCGATCTCTTCACGGTCGATCGCGTGTGACAGCCCCGCACGGAAGTCGCGGTTGCGGAATAACTCGCCCATCTCGTTGTGCGTTTGGTTCAGATAAATGACGGCTTCGTTCGGTGACGCGGGAAGCTCTTCGAAGAGCCGGAAATCACCCGCAGCCTCACCGGACGCAAGGACCGGCCGGTTCTCGACGGTGTTCGCGTGCCGCGCCATGATGTCGATATCACCGGCCAGCGTCCGCAGGACCAGGACGTCGCGGTTTTCCAGGATGTCGTAAACCCACTCGTCGATGTACGGGAGCTGCCGTCCGTCGGGGTCAACTTTCCAGTAGTACGGATTGCGGCGGAACGTGAGCCGCGTGTGCTCGCCTGTGTACGGGACGGTTATCTGCCACGCGCGAAGGACAGGCCGGTCAGGATTCGACCAGTATCCGGCCATGATGTCGAAGTAGTCCATCCACTCGGCGTAGCCTTCCTGATCGGCTACGGCGGCGGCGTCCGGGTTGAAATCCGCGTGAAACTGCGAGAGGTAGTGCTTCGGCGCCGCGAAATCTATGTTGCTCGCGGCAAACTCGAGGAACATACCCTGAGGAATCGCAAACCGGAATCGAAACGTGTAATCGTCGATGATCGTGAGTTCGGCGGGTTCGCCATCGGCGGTGATGATGTCCGAAGGCACCGGAGACAGATCTTCATTCAACGCGATGTCGTTGAACCAAAACTCGACGTCGGCGGTGGTAAACGGGACTCCGTCGGACCACCGCATACCGCGGCGCAGATGGAACGTATACGTCGTCCCGTCCGTGCTCGCCTCGACGCGCTCGGCGTAGTTCGGGATGACTTCGCTCCAGCCGGGGTTCCACTTGACCATTCCCTCGTATCCGACAGTCCGCTCGAGCCACGCGCCGTCCGCCGCGCCGACCAAGGCGCTCTGCATCCGGCCACCGTACCGTCCGGCTTCATGAAGCGGTTGTACGACCAACGGATTCTCCGGAAGGCGTTCTGCCAACGGAGGAAGCTCTCCCCGCGCGACCATCGCCGCGAGCTGCGGCGCCTCCAATCCGGGTTCCGCCACAGCAGCAGGCGTCGGGGCTTCTTTGGCTCCTCCGGCGAAAGCGAGCACCGGAATCAACGCGATTCCGATCAGACACAGTAACTTCTTCATACGACCTCCTCTGCCCGTCGCCGCGCGGGACATCGAAAAACGGCCGGCGCGTATGCGACGGAAAGCATATCATTATACCACATGGCGCGTACCGGGGCAAAACCCAGGCTTGTGTTCGACGAGTTTCGTTCGATGCGCGGTCCACGACCGGCGGCGGGTATGTCGGCCGTTGATGCTCTGCTCGGCGACCGGCTGGCCTCCCGATGGCTTTCGGTGTATGATCCGTTGGACATCACAATCACGGAGATAATTCAGATGCACGTACTCAATCTCGACAGGAACTGGGAGTTCCGCCGTACCGCGACAGCGCAGACGTGGGGCAAGCGCACCGAAGGTATCGCGGTCGACCTTCCGCACGACTTCAGTATCACTCAGCCGCGCTCCGCGGAGTCGCCCGGCGGCGCTTCGAACGGGTTTTTCCCCGGCGGCGTCGCGTTCTACGAGAAGAAGATCACCGTTCCCGCGGAGTGGGACGGCAAGCGGATCGTGCTCGAGTTCGAGGGCGTGTACATGAACACGACGGTGCGGATCAACCGGCAGCTCGTCACGTTCCAGCGGTACGGCTACACGACGTTCTTCTCGGACCTGACGCCGTACGTTCGGTTTGGACACGAGAACACGATCACGGTCACCGTGAACAACGGCGCGATGCCGAACAGCAGGTGGTACAGCGGCTCGGGCATATACCGGCACGTGCGGCTGCACGTGCGGCCCGACGTCCGTCTCGCGACGTGGGGCGTGTTCGCGACAACCCCGACCGTCTCGAC
>PXBQ01000519.1 GCA_003566875.1 Spirochaetaceae bacterium
CGCGCGTGCGCCTGCTCCATCGGGTCGGAGATCGTGAGCCACGGCCGCACCATAGTGGCGACACCGAACGGGTCGACGCCACCTCCGTTCATCGTGTGCCAGTACGCGATCGAGAACCGAAGGTGCTCCTTCATCGACTTTCCGCCGATTTTCTCGTCGGCGTTGTAGTACTTGAACGCGAGCGGATTTCGTGAATCGGGACCTTCGAACTTTATCTCAGGGATGTCAGGGAAAAACGAGGTCATTTCTTGCTCCTAATCGTGAATTGATGTTTCATCATACCGGCAGACCGGCGATTACGCAAGAATCACAAAAAACACCATCCACGGGCTCGTTACCGGCGTCAATACTTGACAAACTAAGGTGAGTACATTAAGTTTATCGTGTTGTCAAGCGAAAACATCGGGTTGCTTGGCTCCTAATGTCAAGTAAGTGGATTGAATTACAATAGTAAACGGAGGAAATCGAATGAACGTGACGATCAACGGGAAGAACGACACCGTCGACGGGGCCATGACGGTGCTGGATCTGCTGAAGCTCAAAGACGTCGAAGCGCCCGACATGGTTTCAGTACAGATCAACGGTGAGATCGTTGAGAAAGAGAAGTTCGGCGCGACGCAGATCGCCGAAAACGACGAGATCGAGTTCTTGTACTTCATGGGTGGAGGAAGCCGAAGCGCCTCCCGAGTCTCGTGCGCCGGGAAGGGTAAGTAGCGCGACCATGGGGTGGGATTTCGAGACACGCGCGGTGCACGGTGGGCTTCACCCCGAGCGTAACGCGGGGGCGACCGTCACACCGATTTACGCGACCGGCGCGTTTGAGTTCGCCGATGCCGAGGGGATCGAAGACGCGTTTGCCGGGCGCTCCGGCGCGCATATCTACTCGCGCATCTCGAATCCTACCGTCGGGTCTTTCGAGGAGAGGCTGTGTGAACTCGAGCAGGGGCTCGGCGCGGTTGCGACGTCATCGGGCATGGCGGCGGTTCTCTCTGCAGTGTTGGCGCTCGCCGGGGCAGGGGACGTCGTCGCGGTGTCGCGGAGCCTCTTCAGCGGGACGCTCGCGCTGTTCGATTCGTTGCTCGCGCGTCTCGGGATCAGACCCGCTTTTTTTTCGGTCGATGACGAGCAGGAACTCGATGACGTCCTGGCCGCGCAGCCGCGTCTGGTCTTTGTCGAGGCGATCGGAAACCCGCGTCTCGACGTCGCCGACGTACCGGCTCTCGCGGCGCGCGCGCACGCTGCCGGTGTTCCGGTCGTGCTCGACGCGACGCTCACGACGCCGTGGATCGCCACCGGCAAGTCCCTCGGCGCGGACATCGTCGTGCACTCGACGACGAAGTACATCACCGGTGGTGGAACGGCGGTCGGAGGGGTGATCGTCGATACCGGGCAATTCGGGTGGGGTGCCGCGACGTTCGAGCCGATCGTCGAAGCCGCGAGGAAGTACGGCGGTCGGTTTGCGTTTCTCGCGACGCTCCGGAAGACGGTGCTTCAGAACACCGGCGCGTGCGCTTCACCGTTCTCGGCGTTCCTTCAGTCGGGTGGTCTCGAGACGCTCGCGCTCAGGATGGAGAGGCACTGCGCGAACGCTCTCGCGCTCTCTCTCGCGCTCGATGCGCGTGGTGACGGCACAGTCGTGAACTACCCGGGGCTCCCCGGGAGTCCGTGGCACGGCACCGCACGGAAACTGTACGGCGAGTGGTACGGCGGGCTTTTGACGATCAAGGTCGGCTCCCGCGACCGCGCGTTCGAGGTGATCAACCGACTCTCACTCGCGAAGAGACTCGCGAATCTCGGTGACGCGCGGACGCTTGTGATTCATCCGGCCTCGACGATGTACCGCGACTGCACCGGCGAGCAGCGAGAGCACGCGGGTGTAAGCGACGATCTGATTCGGATATCGGTCGGAATCGAGAGCGCTCGGGACATCGTGGCGGATTTCCGAAACGCGCTCGATAGCGCGTGAACGCGCATGGGCTGCGCGGCGAAATGAGAATTTCCCCGGAAGGGGACAGGAGGAAACATGGATTTTACGAACGAACAAGTTCAACGATACAGTCGGCACATCCTGTTGAAGGGTGTCGGAGGAAAGGGTCAGGAGAAGCTGCTCGACGCGAAGGTACTCGTGATCGGTGCGGGTGGACTCGGGTCGCCGATCACGTTGTACCTCGCCGCGGCCGGAGTCGGAACGATCGGGATCGTCGACCCGGACACCGTCGAGCTCAGTAACCTGCAGCGGCAGGTTCTTCACTACACCTCGGACGTCGACCGGCCGAAGGTCGTCTCCGCGAAGGAAACCGTCGAGAAGCTCAACCCCGACGTCACGGTCAAACCGATACAGGGCCTCGTGACAAAAGACAACATCATAGACCTCGTGAACGAGTACGACTTCATCCTCGAGGGAACCGACAACTTTCCGACGAAGTTCCTCGTGAACGACGCGTGCATCCTGACCGACAAGCCGTTCAACCAGGGCGGCATCCTGCGCTTTCGCGGCCAGACGATGACTCACGTGCCGGGTAGCGCGTCGTATCGCTGCGTGTACCGCGAGCCGCCACCGCCCGGGGCGGTCCCAACGTGCTCGGAAGCGGGCGTTCTCGGAGCGATCGCGGGCATCCTCGGCACGATTCAAGCGGCCGAAGCGCTCAAGTACATCCTTGGACTCGGTGAACTGCTGACCGACCGCGTGCTCCAGTTCGACGCGCTGACGATGGAGTTTCGAACGACGCGCGTGAAGAAAACCGAGTGGGGTAACGTCGCGGCCGAGAACACGAAGATCACCGAGCTCATCGAGTACGAACAAGGTGCGTGCGACGTCGGCGTGGAACAACAATACGCAGAACCCCGTGTGAAGGTGGAGTCGGTATGAGTGCGTCGGAATCGATCATCGTCCCGAGTTCTATCGCCGACGCGATCGCGAAGCAAGCGAATGCCGAGTTGCCGAACGAGGCGTGTGGGTATCTCGCCGGAATCGACAACCGGGTCGAACTGGGAATTCCGATGCGGAACGTCGACGCGAGTCCCGAACACTTCTCGTTCGACCCGGCCGAGCAGTTCGCGGCGCTCAAGACGGCGCGCGAGGCGGGCCTGTCGTTGATCGGGACGTACCACAGTCACCCGGAGACCCCGGCGCGCATGTCGGAGGAAGATATTCGGCTCGCGGTCGATACGTCGATGTACTACGCGATCTACTCGGTAATCGAAAAAAAGTTGAAGGTTTTCACGGTCGATGCCGCGAAAAACGTCTCGGAATCACGCGTCGAGCTGCTCGATGCGGCACGAAACGCCCGGTGAAAAGGGCGATACAGGAAGCAGACAATGGGGGAAACAATGGCTGAGAACAGTGTGCAGATCGACAAGGAACTGAATCTCGCGGGCGAAGTCTGCCCGTATACGTTCGTGAAGAGCAAACTTGCGCTCGAGGATCTCGAAAGCGGGCAGGTGCTCAAGGTAACGGTCGACAACAGTGAGTCGGCGGCAAACGTGCCTCGCAGCCTCGAACTCGAAGGTCACAGTATCCTCGCGCTCGAGAAAGGCGGTGCGAGTGAGTGGAACATCGTCGTCAAGAAACTGTAGTGTGAGGCGTGCGTCGAACGATTGCGCATGATCTCGGACTTTCCGGGGGATCAATCCTCCGCGTAGCGGATCTCTATGGTTGCGAGCGGACCGATGCACCACGCCGTTTCCGCCTCCGGTGTGCCGTGATCCGTGAGGTCACCCCCGTGGACCACGAAGTGAATGTCGTGTTCGGCGACCCATTGGGCAAGACCGGCGAAAAGACGCTCTTCATATCCGACGTATCGCGGCTGAAGATGGTATCCGTCGTTCGAGCATCCAATATGCGTGTCCGTGATATAAAGAAACCTCAACATTCTAGCTCCGCTTCGTAGGTTTCGTCGACGCGGCACGCCGCCGCCAGAACCTCCCGCAGCGGGTCGTCATCGTCCCGCCCCGAGAACCCGAGATGGAGCCGTCTCCGCCAGCCTTCGGCATACTGAAACACGCCGGACATACGCCCCACCTGGCGTGCGAAAGCCTCCATGGTATGCAGATACGAGTCCTGCCCCTGGCTCACATCGAGCCATTCCTTCTGGCTACGGTGGGTCGCCAACATGGCTCGTTTTTTCTCGAGAACCGCCGTGATGTCCACGTACAGACCCGGTCGAGCGACGTGCCGAAGCGGCGTCCGCAGCCCATACGGAAGAGCGTGGTAGACGACCACCTCTCCACCGATTGGCGGCAAAGGCGGGGTACCCGGATAGTTGCGCATGCCCCGGGCGAAGGCCGCCGTCACCCCGATGCGGGCCGAGATCACGTGGTCCTCCATGTAGTCGGCCGGCGATTGGAGCAGCACAATGCGAGGTCGAACTTGCCGCACAACGCTCGTTACTTTGCCGATCAACTCGGAGGTATAGAAGATCTCGAGATCGTTGCATAGGCTATCGTGGAATTGGGCGCCCAGGATTTCGCAGGCTTCGACGGCTTCGCGACGGCGGCGTGCGATCACCGTCTGTGAATCCTCCGTGGCGCTGCCGCAATTCCCGTTCGCGATGTTCATGTAGTGGATCACCCAGCCGGCTCCCTTCAGCAGAAACAACGTCCCGGCCATCATGAACTCGATATCGTCGGGATGAGCGGCCAGCGCGAGCGCCGCCGGGGCTTGATCGGTCATCGTTTAGTGCATCTCCACGTTGCAGGATTTGATAGCCGGGCGGTAATAGTTGAACTGCACGTTCGGGTGATCCGCCAACAGGCTCATCGGTACGGCGCTGTCGGCGATGCCCTTGCTGATCATGAAAGCCGTCAGGCGCATCCCAAAGGGGTTGTCGTGCGTTCCCGCGTGCCATATGGACACCTTGTCGGACTTCCATGTCTCGACCGGGCCGACGGTCATCGCCTTGGTCGGTACCTCGGACACGCGGCCACCGCCCGAGGTGCGCGCATTTTGCATAATAGTGATCGGATGGAGCTCGACCATGCGCGCGCCGAGTTTGCGGTACTCTTCCGGAGAAGGCGGCGCGTCGCGATACGCGCCTTCGCGTTTCAGGGGGTCGTTAAACGCCCAGTGCTTCACATCGCCTTGTCCGCCCTGCATGACCGCGCAACGAATTTGATCGAACGAGGCCGTAAACGACGCGGTGTCCAGCGGATAATGCTTGTTTGCTTCCGGCATTTGCAGGGCCGGGTCCATTCGACCAAAGCACAGCGCCTCGTTGGCTTTTCGAAAGGATAAGGGATGAGACCGGTCCACGGGTTTGCCGTCCAGCACCCATTCGTCCATACCCCAGAAATGCGCATCGTGCTTGGCCAGATTGATGCCCAGCGCGTTCACGAGCCGCGCAACCAACGGCAACTGCTCGGTCGGGCCGATCGGCCCGCACACCCCAACCGGCTTGTCCGGAGTAGACGCTCGCCAGGCGTCGATGTACTCAAGCGCCTCGGCAAGGTAGAACTCCTCAAGGGTCTCGTAGAACACCACTGTAAACCCATCCCGCGACAATTGAAGTAGATCTCTCTCGGTCAACGCCGCCGCATCGTCCAGAAGCTCTTGATCCAGGGTGGTGAAATCCCACCAATCCGGTGCAAGAACGCTTGTTTTTCGTGTCTTTCGCATGGTTCCTCCTATCGAAACGTATTCATGGCGATCGGGGACAAACCGGGTTCCTTCGAACGCACGGATCAGCGACGTGTAGACGCGGACGACCATCAAGTTTCGTGCGGCGCGGAGTTCGCCCGGTTTCGGGTAGACGCGGTACGGCGACCACAAG
>PXBQ01000522.1 GCA_003566875.1 Spirochaetaceae bacterium
AAGTCGTCGTTCATAGAACGGCTGACCGGCGCCGACGTTTTCGTCGCGAATCAACTCTTTGCGACACTCGACCCGACGACAAAGATCCTCGAGCTCCCGGATCTTCCTTCGATCTTACTCACCGACACGGTAGGGTTTGTCCGAAAACTCCCGCACGGGCTGATTGAGGCGTTCAAATCGACGCTCGAAGAGGCGGTCCAGGCGCAGTTCCTGATTCACGTCGTCGACGTGTCGAGCCCCGACATGCTCCACCAGTTCGAGGTGACACGGAAAGTGCTCGCGGAACTCGGCGCGCAACAGCCGACGATCGTCGTCTTGAATAAGCGAGACCTGGTCCCGGAACTACCGGTAATTCCCGCCGGTTTCGGCGAGGCGATTTCGTTTTCGTGCACAACCGGTTACGGTCTTGACGAAGTGCTCGATCGAATCCAACAAATCGTACGCACGCTGTTTGAACCCGAGACGTATCACTTTCCGGCAGCCCGCCACGATCTTGCAGCGCTTGTACACCGCAATGGCGAGGTCATGAACGAGTCCTTCACCGACGACGAGATCCGTATTCAAGCGCGCCTCGACGAACAGACCCGCGCACGGCTCGAAAAGTATCGCGCACCTCGGGTGTCTTAACACCCAACTTAACATCCGACGAACTCCGGCGTTCGTGCCGGCTACCTCCACGTTTGCGTCGAGACGGTTGCTTTGGTAGGATGGTCGTGTGAACGGAAAAGCCCACGTCTATACCCACGGTTTTGACTCGCCGGTCGGGCTTCTGTACGTCGGCGTCGACAAGAACGGCGCGGTCAGGGCCGTGAGTTTTGAACGCCCGATCGTCGCGCGGCCGGACTGGATCGTCGAGGAGAACAAGTACGCGTGCGGGGAGTTTGAGTATCAGCTCGAACAGTACTTCTCCGGTTCGCTCCGGCGTTTCTCGCTCGACGTCGAAATCTCCGGAACCGAGTTCCAAAAAACTGTCTGGAAGCGTCTTCGGAAACTGAATTTCGGCGAGACCGTGACGTACGGCGAGATAGCGCGCAAGATCGGGCGCCGTGACGCGGCACGAGCGGTCGGCAACGCCGTCGCGGCCAATCCGGTTCCGATCATCGTCCCGTGCCACCGCGTGATTCCGGCAAACGGAAAACTCGGCCGATACGGCGCGCGTTCGCTCGAGAAAGACCGTGGAACGGCGATCAAGAGTTATCTGCTCGCACTCGAGTCGGGTGAACCCTCGACCGCGTGAAACATCACTTCTTCATGCGCTTCGCGTACACCTGCATCAATTGAACAAAGTAGTACGTCTTCTTGTAGACCTCGACCATCCTCTCTTTGAGATTCCGGTCCGACGCAGCTTCGAGTTCTTTCCAGTTCAAGATGAGCTCGTGTTTCGGCCGCTCGTAATCGGTGATCAAATCCTTCAAGTGACGTCCGATCTCGATAAGTTGCGACGCACACTCGGTGATCATTTTTGCGGCCTTTCCGTTCACCGCGTCGAGCGTGTCGCGCAAGACACGAACGGTCGATGGATCACGCTCGACGACGCGGCCGACCGCCTTCTTGAGTTTCATCCCCAACTCACCTTCCTCGGCGAGCGAGTCGTCAAACTCGACGACCTCGTTCGAGATCTCGAGTACCGCGTGGAACGCGTCTGAAAGCCGTTGTGACGTGATGTTCTCGCTCCACGTCCCACGTACCAACAGCAGGTCGCGAATCAACTCGCGGAAGTCTTTTTTGTAGTAGTCGAGCAAAAAGGCTTTCATGTAGTTGATCGCGTCGGTGTGCAAAAACCCCGCGATCATTTTCTTGGAGAACATGAGATTGGCTTTCTCGGTGTAGTACTTCGTTCGCGTAACGACCGTCGTGCCAAAGATAACCGTACTCAATTGCTCGATCTTCCGATTCTTTCGTTCGATAACGAGCTTCTGGATCGTCGCTTCGGTTGTCGTCTTGAGCTTGTTCAAGTACCCTTCGACGATGCGTTCGCTCGGAACTCTCGCTTGCGAAGTCCACGCCGGCTTCCCGTCGATATGGCGAATCATCAGTGAAAGAACCTCGCTCCGACGAACGTTTTCGATCGCCGACAGAACGCGTTTCCACGCCGAACGGTCGACAATCTCGACACCGCGGAACTCGCTAAGGGTGTCGAACGCAGCGTCCCAGTTCAGGTCGCGTTCGAGCGGAAGAATCAGCTCGAGAAAATCCTTGAGATCATCGGAGACGTACTCTCCGTTAATCGCCTCGAATTTCGGTTTATAGACGAAGTTGTTTTCCTGGATCGCTGAATCGAATTTCTTGAGCAGAAAGTAGAAGTCGAAAACGGCGAGATTGACGAACATAAGAACCGTGTTATACGTCTGGTTCACCTCGTTCACGGTAGCGTGGTCGAACCCGCCGAAGAACCGCACCATCGAGTCTTTGATCTCCGCGGCAACGGTCTGCATGTCTACCTCTCCCGCACGACTTCGTATCGACTCCTCGGTGAATTGTTCTTTTAGTGCGCGTTGCTGCTCCGACATCCGTGTCTCGATCACGACCTGCCTCAGGGTTTCAGACTTAGCCGCGTTCTGGAGAAGATTGTTCGCGGGACCGACGGTACGATAGATATCAAAAAAGAACCGCGCAAGCGCCGGTTGTACCTCTTGCGTCTTTGGTTTGTAAAACTTCAGCCGCTCTTTTGAGAGCTGCTTGCCGATCAACTTGAGCTGACGCCGCTTCTCGCGCTCGGGATCACCTCCACTGAGGAACACGGAGAAGATTCTGTCGAGAATGCCGAACGCCCCACCGGCAGAGTCAGTATCGTCGTTCTTTTTTGGGGAATCCCGGCGTTCGGAAACCATGGCCATAACAGTACGAGAAACGTGACCTCGTTGTCAACGAAACATTGGGGACGATTGCGTCGGTCGTGACGTTCCGAGTATAGTGGCGCCATGAATCCGATCGCTCGTGAGCTGAATGACACGATTAAAGGCACTTTGCTCGACCGCGTCCTCTCGGATTTCGGTCGAAGGATCTTTTTCCCGCGCGGAATCGTCGCGCAGACAACGGAAGCGACCGAAAGAGCGCACCGCTTCAACGCCACGGTCGGGATGGCGTCACGCGAAGGCCGACCGATCATGCTCCCGTCGCTTTCTCGCGTTATCCCGGATCTGTCCCCGGATGAAGCCGTTTCATACGCTCCAACCGCGGGCGTCCCCGAGCTTCGGAGGATATGGCGTGATGAGATCCGGAAGAAAAACCCGACGATCGGCGACGCCTCGTTCTCCCTACCTGCGGTGGTGCCCGGACTCACGTCGGGGTTGTCATTGGTCGCGGATCTTTTTTTTGACCCGGGCAACACGTTGGTTCTGCCGGACATGTACTGGGGTAATTATCGATTGATAGCCGATGAGCGGCACGGGGCAAGCCTCGCGACGTTTCCGTTTTTCTCGCCGGCCGGTGAGCTCGATCTCGACGCCTTTGCGGACACCATCCGCGCGGTGACCGGCTCCAAGGTGCTTGTGCTGTTGAACTTCCCGAACAACCCGACCGGGTACTCGCCGAGTTTCTCCGAAGCGGAGAGAATCGTCTCAATACTGACCGCCGAGGCCGAGCGCCGAGACATCGTCGTCGTGCTCGACGACGCGTACTACGGTTTATTCTACGAACGCGACACGTACACCGAGTCACTCTTTGCTCCGTTGTGTCGTGCGCACAAGAACCTGCTCGCGATCAAGGTCGACGGAACGACAAAAGAAGAGTTCACGTGGGGCTTCCGGATCGGTTTTGTCACATTCGGCGGTGCTTCTATCGATACAACCGGGCACGACGTGCTCGTGAAGAAGCTCATGGGTGCGATCAGATCGTCGGTCTCGAACTCGAGCCGAATCGCGCAGAGCCTGCTTATTCGATTATTGACCTCGGCGGAGCACGAAGCGGAAAAAAGACACGAATTCGAGACGTTGAAAACCCGGTATCGGAAGATCAAGGAGATCCTCGCGTCTCGCGCCGATCACCCACGCCTGCGCGCATTGCCGTTTAATTCCGGCTACTTCATGAGCTTCCGATGCGACGGCATCTCCGCCGAGGCGATGCGCATCGCGCTGCTCGATTCGGGAATCGGGGTAATCTCGATCGACGACGTGTTTATCCGGATCGCGTTCTCCGGAGTCGACACCGAGCGACTTCTTGAGTTGTTTGACGAGGTTTACCGCCACGCCGAGGCGTTGTAGGACGACGCGATGGCCACAAGACTCGTTACGCTGATTCTTTGCGCGAGCGCGATCGTGCTCGGTTGCTCTCGCTCCGGTGGAGTCGTCACAGTCTGGACAGACAGTAGTGAGATCGTCGCGTACTCGGAAGTGTTCAACGCGACGCGGTCCGATATCAAGGTGGTCGTTCGGCACCGTTCCGACCTCGTCGCTTCGCTACGGAGCGCGGCCGCGCCGCCCGACCTGATAATCGGTTCATATCTGGCGACGTCGACCGTGATGTCACAGATGAGCGCCACCGACCAGCTGATTAGCAGGTCGGCGCTCTCGCGCGAGGATTTTTACCCGGCGTTTTTGGCTCTTGGGAAGTGGAACGACCGCCAGGTGCTCCTGCCCGTTTCGTTCGACCTTCCGATGATCGTATCGCTCTCCGACGGCGTCTCGAACAGGACCACCGAGTTCATTGTCTCGGCCGATGAACTCCGCGACGCCGCCGCCGATTTCAATGTCATCAGCGGCAACAGGTTCACTCACGTGGGTTTTTCGCCGCGCTGGGACGGACGTTTTCTTGCTTTTTTCGTCCAGATGAGCGGCGCCGGTTTTCGCGAGGGCGCGGACGGTACGCCCGAGTGGGACCACGATCGCTTAATCGACGCGACCGATCGGTTGTCTGACTGGATCGTCGAGGCGAATCGCTCGCGTGCGCTCGATGCCGCTTTCTCTGAGCGTTACTTGTACGATCCTCTCCGCGTGCTGCTCGACCGAGGACGTATCGCGTTTGTCTACAAGACCGCTTCGGAGTACTTCGAACAGAACGATCTACAACGTCGCACAACCCGGTTTTCGTGGCCGGCCGAGAACAGAATACCGGTTCTCGACTCGGTCAAGATGGCAGGAATTCCCGACCGCGCGGCAAACCGCCCGGGAGCGGAGCAGTTCGTCGTGTGGCTCTTGAACGCGGACGTGCAAAAGAACCTGCTCGAAAGGGCACGCGAACGCCGTATGCGCTCCTTCGGCATCGCGGGCGGATTTTCCGCGTTGATTCAGCTAAACGAGGACTGGTTTCCGAATTTCTACCCGGAGCTTCTCGGTATGATGCCGCAGGAACCCGAACTGAGATTCCCCCAGCGTCTGCCACGCAACTGGAGCGCCATCGTCGATGAGGTCGTAATACCATGGGTCGACGACGTGGTTTCGGCCAGGAACGGCGCCGGGTCGTTCGATGAACGACTGAAAACGTGGCTCCTCCGCCACGGCGAGTGACACCGGCAGCCCAAGGCCACTCGACCATGTCGGAGAGGCTCAAATCCGAATTTTAATTGACAACCGGGTATTTGTACCGTAAGATGACAGCGATAGCATAAACTCTGTCGGAGGTTTTCATGGCAACAGTTGAGTTGAAATCCATCACAAAAGTGTATGATGGAGGGGTCCAGGCGGTCAAAGACGCGAACATCACGGTTCAGGACAAGGAATTCGTGGTTCTCGTCGGTCCGTCAGGATGTGGCAAGACGACCACGCTTCGCATGGTCGCAGGTCTCGAGGACATCACGGCAGGTGAGCTCTTGATCGACGGGAAGCTCGTCAACGATGTTCCGCCGAAAGATCGGGATATCGCGATGGTTTTCCAGAACTACGCGTTGTACCCGCACATGACGGTGTACGACAACATGGCGTTTGGTTTGAAGATCCGGAAGTTTCAGAAGACCGAGATCAAAAAGCGCGTCGACGAGGCCGCCAAGATTCTCGACATCGAGGAACTGCTCGATCGAAAGCCGAAAGCACTCTCCGGTGGACAGCGACAACGCGTCGCGGTCGGACGCGCAATCGTTCGAAAGCCGAAAGTCTTCCTGTTCGACGAACCGCTCTCGAATCTCGACGCGAAACTTCGCGTCCAGATGCGCGCGGAGATCTCCGGCCTGCACAACCGGTTGCAGGCGACGATGATCTACGTTACGCACGACCAGGTCGAGGCGATGACGATGGGTGACAAGATTGTCGTTATGCGTGACGGTGTTATCCAGCAGATCGGTGATCCGCTCGAGCTGTACAACTTCCCGATCAACCGCTTCGTCGCAGGGTTCATCGGATCGCCTCCGATGAACTTCATGACCGTGAAGATCACCGAAGAGGGCGGAAAGATCTTCATGGACGAGGGAAATTACAAGATTTTGGTCGAAGGCAAGCAGGCCGATGTCGTGAAACCGTATGTCGGCAAGGAATTGGTGTTCGGTATCCGCCCGGAGGATCTCGAGCACAACCCCGATGCCGCCGAGCAGGTTTCGTTCAAGGCGACAATCGACGTTGTCGAGCCGTTGGGCGCCGAGATTCATCTCTACGTCAACACCGGTTCGCACCAGATTATCGCGCGCATCCCGCCGCACGTCGAGGTTGCCGTTGGTGACGAGATCAAGTTTGTCCCAAACCTGAAGAAATCAATTTTCTTCGACATGGAATCGGAACAGGCATTGTCGGTTCAAGCCGGCGCCGTCGAGACCGGAGCAAGATAAACTCGCACTGACCGCGCTAATCCAGGCCCCGGCTTCCGCCGGGGCCTTTTTTGTCAGCGGTTTTCATTTTGTGTGCGCGGCATTTACAAGCTTCGTACCAGATCGTATACTCCGGTAAATGTTGGATAACGACACGACTCTCCGAGATGAACTCATCGTCGCGTTGCAGGAGTTGACCGACGGCACGCACGACGTGTTTCTGAAGCTCGCGGACACGTTCCCGTCGCTTCTGAAAGAACTCTTTCGCAGCCTCGAGGCGTCGGGCGCCGCGGTCGCGTCGTTTGAAACCGGAGAGGCGGCCGACGACGTATCGCTGAAGCGCACGATCGCCGACACACGCGTCTTGGTCGACAACGCGAGCGACCGACTCGAGGAATTCCAGAGTCACGACGAACAACTCTTTCGGCGACTCGATGCCGAGATCGAACGGTTAACGTCTCTCGACACGTTCATCGGCCGGATTCGCGAGGACTCGGTCGAGATGGAGTTGATCTCGCTGAACGCGATGACGGTCGCGCTCAAGGCGGGATCCGCGGGACGCGCGTTTTCGTACATTACCGAGGAGCTTAAACGCCTCTCGAATCGCACGATCGCTCTGACCGAAGAGATCGCCGACCGCGGCGCTACGCTACTCGACGAGTTCACGTCGTTTCGCGACTCGGTCCGCGAGATTCGCGCTTTCCAGGAGCAGTTCTTCACGCGTTTTCGCGAAGAGCTGCACGCGTGCTTCGACTCGTGCACCACGGGTATTTCCGAGCTGACGTCGTCTCTCAAGAATATTCGCTCTCACTCCGAGACCGTGAAGGCACCTCTCTCGGCGATTATGGAGCACGTTCAGGTACACGACATTATCAAACAATCGATCGACCACGTTGTTATCTCGCTCCGAGAACTTCGGAACGTCGACACCAACGGTACCGACGAGGACACTCTCGACGAACTCTCGTTCCTCGCGAGAATTCCGGATCTATGTTCCGCACTGCTTCGCGACATTCAGAGCAAGATCTCTACGAGCCGCACGGTATTCGCGGAGAATAACGCACAGATCGAGACGACGTTGAACGAGGTCGAGGAGAGACGCCGCAAGTTCGTGAATTCGAGTATCGGTGCCGACGGGCGACTTCACGGACTTTTTCGCGATACCGAAGAAAGCCTCACGCAGCTCACCTCTGACCTCAATAAGGCCGCCCGGATGAAACAGCGGATCGCGAGCGCGTCGCGCGAAATCGTCGGACGGCTTCGAGCACTCGAAGAGGATTTCACGTCATTCTCGTCTATGCTCACGCGGTTTCACGCGATCGATATCGCTTCGCGCATCGAGGTAGCCAAACAGGAAGTTCTTCGCCGAATGGGTGGCACGGTCGAGCAGATGACCGACTTGACCCGACGAATCGAGCTCGATGTCACACACGCGTTGAACGAGACGAAAGCGTTTATCGCAGAGACTAACGTCACGATCCTGACTTTTCAGGAAGCGTTCGAGTCGCAAGAACAGTTTGCAGCCGAGTTCGCGGCCGACGTCCGCACGGCGTACGACTCCCTCACTCTCGCGCGGAAGTCGATGGCGAGTTCGCTCGAGAGTTTTGCGTTCTTCTCCCGCGGTTTCACGACTTTGTTCACCGATGTTCGGGCCGAACTCGAACGTCTCGATGTCCTCGACGGCGAAATCGATCGCGTGATCGGGCGGCTGTACACGGTGAAGGAGGATTCGGAACGCCGGATGAAACCGATTCTCGCGCGACTCAACCGCGAGTCGTGGCATATCGAGAACGAGAAGCTCCAGCGGATGATCGAACGTTTTACGATACTCACGCATAAAAAATCCGCCGCGGAGATCGGCGGTTTTGAGGTAGAAGAAGGAGCCGAATCGGGTGAGGTCACGCTCTTCTGACGTCCGACCGCGCCGTCTGCCGCGGGATCAACGACGACTAAACGGATGAATACTCACTTCAGCACGCGTTTTCAAAAAAATATCGTGATAATCCATCCGGGCGAGTTCTTCGCGACCCGCGAGGACGTCATGATCTCAACGGTGCTCGGAAGCTGCATCGCGGTCGCTTTTTTCGACGCCCGGAACAAGATCGGCGGGCTCAATCACTTCATGCTTCCGGGTAACCTGCGCAACGAGACGTTCTACCTCACCGAAAGCGGCAAGTACGGCATGTTCGCAATGGAACTCGTGATCAATGAAATGCTGAAGCTCGGCACACGAAGATCCGATCTCACCGCGAAGGTGTTCGGTGGCGCTCATGTTCTCCGAACATCGCCGGACGGTACCGCGAGCGTGCCGAGGGGAAACGTAGAGTTCGCGTTTCAGTATCTCGAGACCGAGCGAATCACGATCGACGCGTCGGACGTCGGCGGGATCGCGGCGCGTAAGATTTTTTTCGATCCGCGAACGTCGAAGGTTCTCGTGAAACGGATTACCGGGGCGCTCATCACCGATGTTGCACAAGAAGAACGGAAGTACCTTGAGAAGATCAAGAAGGAGAAGGACAAACCCTCGGAGCCGACGCTTTTCTAGTGCACAACCGGGCGGGCGTTCCTTTGCGCGTACATCTTGAGGACGTGCCTGACGTTAAACATCCTCTGATCGAGCACTCTGCGGTCGACATCGACGGCGCGAAGAAAATCGAGCGTCGACGGTGATGCCGTGCCGGCCGCGGCCGCCGAACCGTCGGTCGCAAACCCCCGGAGTTCCAGTACACGGTAGTACACCTTCTCGAAAAGCGCGAGAGTCGGCCGAAGTTCGGCAAGATACGCGCTGATCACGGCCTTCTCGGTTTGATCGGTTTTCTCGCTTTGATCGCGATCGACGTCGGTCACCGACCCGATCCGACCCTGTGCGGACTCGCGCATCCACACGTCGAGGATGTCACGCCGAGAGAACAACGCCGCGTACTGCTCGTCGAACCGATCGCGCAGTCGCGCGTACCGGTCGGCGTATACTCCGAACACCTCCTCGAAATCGGTGCGCAACGCCGCGGTTCGATCGGCCGTCCAGCGACGTCTGAACTCTCGGAGATCTCCGATCGCGACCGGAATATTTCGAAACGATCCATCCACGTTGAGTTCGACCACGAGCCCGGGACGCGAGAACAAAACACGGCCATCGACGTTTCGACACTCGACGAGACCGTCGCGTGTTAGGATGAGCACGTCTCCACGGGGAGACAGTATGACGTCGAACGCCGCAAAATCGGCATCGATCACGACTCGCTCGGTTCTCACCGTGAAGCCCGATTTCCCCGGGAGTTCGGATGCGCCGGAAAAAGGATCGACGGTTAGCGATACCGCACCGGCCATCAACTCGAGTACACCACGCTGATCGTAACGGAGCGTCGCGAGGTCGAGCGAAAATGTTGTATCCGGACCGGCGGTGATCACGGCACCCCCGGTTGTCCGCTCGGTCCGTACTTCGACGAGACTCTCGTGATCGTTTCTGATGAAGTCGAAGTCCTCGAGCGGAAACCCGAAGTCAACGGGGTCCCATAATCTCCGGCCGTCGCGGTAGACGACGGGCCTACCTTCACGATAAGAGATTTGCGCGGCAGGCGGATCGGAAGCCCACGCCGCGGTCTGCAAAACGAAGAGAACCAAAAGCGACAAGCCGAGTGAGCGGTAATTCATCATCGTTCGGAAGTATACCTCAAGAGGACACGCCAAGAAAACATGTACGTATTGACAGGCAGAATTGCGTTCCGTACGATGAGCCCGGGAGCCGTATTTGATGCATTTCAACCGTACTCGTGTCTCCGTTGCAGTTGTTGGGTGTGGAACCGTCGGCGGCGCGACGGTCGCCGTGCTTACGCGCGACGGCGCACGTATCGCCGCGCGGAGCGGCGTCGAACTCGATCTCGCGTACGTAGTCGAGAAGAACGCCGCGCAAGCCGAAAAGGCAGGCGTCGACCGGGCGATCGTTACCGACAACCTCGAGACAGCTCTCAACGACGCGACCGTTCGCATCGTCGTCGAACTCGTCGGTGGAACCGGGATCGCACGAGAGATCGTGGAGAAGTCGCTGCGCGCCGGAAAACACGTCGTTACGGCGAACAAAGCGTTGCTCGCGAAGTACGGCCCGGAACTCTTCGCGATTGCGCGGGAAAACGCGGTTTCGCTCGCGTTCGAGGCGAGCTGCGGAGGCGGAATACCGATCGTGCGCGCGTTGTACGACGGTTTGATCGCGAACGAGATCGAGGCGATCTACGGGATTGTGAACGGAACGTGCAACTATATCCTCTCAAAAATGATCACCGACGGAGAGAGTTACGCCGAAGCTCTCGCGGACGCCCAAGAAATCGGTCTCGCGGAGGCCGATCCCGGACTCGACGTCGGTGGACTCGACTCGGCACACAAGATCGCGATCATGGGCGCTCTCGCGTTCGGACAGCGCGTCGCGTTCGACTCGATCCCGGTCGTCGGTATCGACAGTTTGGATCTGACCGACGTTTTGTTCGCGCAGCGGCTCGGTTACGTCGTGAAGCTCCTTGCGATCGCCGAAAAACGTGGCGGCGACGTATCGCTCCGCGTCGAGCCCGCGTTTATCGGCGAGCAGCACCCGTTGGCGTGGGTCTCGGGTCCGTTCAACGCGGTGAGCGTGTACGGGAACCGCACGGGCCACACGATGTACTACGGCCGCGGCGCCGGCGGCTCTCCGACCGCGTCGGCCGTTGTGGCCGACATCGTTTCGGTCGCGACGGGAGTGTACGAGAGGTTCTTCGACCGGTGTGCGCACTGGCCGGACCGCGCGGTAGAGTCGGCGATCCTCCCGATCGACGACACGGCGACGAGATTCTATATCCGTACGAACGTGACCGACTCTCCCGGTACGCTCGCGCAGATCGCGGCTATCTTCGGCCGGCACGGCATTAGCATCGCATCGGTCCATCAGGACGAGATCGCCGACGAGGCCGCCGAAACCGTTGTTCCGGTGGTCGTGACTCTCCATACCGCGCGCAGGAGCAGCGCAAAACAGGCGGTTGCCGAGATCGATGCTCTCTCGACGACCGGAGACCGCAGCACGATCATCCCGATCGTCGACGAACACGCCGAGTGCGTGAGTTAAACAAAAAAGGCAGGAACCCGTGAAAGTACTATCGTATACCGTTCATCCGGAAATCCCGGAGCCGCTGAAACCTCTTGAAGAGCTCGCGCATAATCTTTGGGTCAGTTGGAACTTCGACGCCGTTGCGCTGTTCATCCGGCTCGATTACGACGCGTGGCTGCACTCGAATCAGAACCCCGCGCGTGTGCTCGGTGCGGTCTCGCAGCAGAGGTACGAGGAGCTCGCGACCGACGATTCGTTTGTCTCTGCGGTCAACTCGGTGTACGAGAAGTTCCTGAAGTACCGGAACGGTACCGCCTGGTACTCGGAGCAGCACCCGAAACCGAAGGGCGAGAAGGCGCGCGACGTAATAGCGTACTTCTCGATGGAGTACGGGCTCGACGTTTCGCTGCCGATCTACTCGGGCGGTCTCGGGATTCTGTCGGGCGATCACGTCAAGACATCCTCCGATCTCGGGCTTCCGCTCGTCGCGGTCGGGCTGCTGTACCGACAGGGTTACTTCAAACAGTACCTGAACGCCGACGGTTTCCAGCAGGAGTCGTATCCCGAGAACGATTGGTACAACATGCCCGTGACGCGGTGCCTGACCGCAGACGGCGACGACGTCAAGATCACGGTCAAGATCGTCGACGCGATCGTGACGGCACGCCTCTGGGAAGTGAAGGTCGGGCGCAACTCGCTATACCTGCTCGACACGAACATCGACGAGAACACCGACGAGTACAAACGAATCACCGCAACGCTGTACGGCGGAAATCGTGAGACGCGCATTCAGCAGGAGATTCTGCTGGGAATCGGAGGTATCCGAGCGCTGCGTGCTCTCGGCATTAACCCGACGGTGACGCACATGAACGAAGGACACTCGGCTTTTCTCGGAATCGAGCGAATCCGTGAACACATGGAGCTCGACGGCCTCTCGTTCGACGAGGCGAAACAGGCGCTGTGGCCGACGAACATCTTCACGACGCATACCCCCGTGCCGGCCGGAAACGAGAGATTCTCGATCGAAACGATGCAGAAGTACTTCGACTCGGTCACGGTCGGAACCGGTATTTCGTGGGACGATCTGATGGCTCTCGGACGCGAAAACCCGACCGATACGCAGGAACACTTCTGCATGACGGTGCTCGCGCTTCGGCTTTCGGCGTACAACAACGGCGTCAGCGTACTACACGGCGATGTTTCGCGCGAAATGTGGAGGAACGTATGGCCCGGCCTGTCGCGAGACGAGGTCCCGATCGGTTCGATCACGAACGGAGTGCACCCGCGAACGTGGCTGTCTCACGACATGCTCGACTTACTCGACCGGTACTTCGGCCCCCGATTTGAGAACGATCCGGTTAACCTTGATATCTGGGACAGAATCGACCGCGTCTCGGACGAGGAACTCTGGCGGACGCACGAAAGACGGAAAAGCCGTCTGGTCGCGTTCGCACGCGAGCGACTCAAAGAACAGCTGGCCGCGCGCGGCGCGAGCGGCGCTCACCTCGGACACGCGAGCGAGGTGCTCTCGCCGAACGTTTTGACGATCTGCTTCGCGCGTCGGTTCGCGACGTATAAGCGCGCGATGTTGCTGTTCCGTGACCCCGTGCGACTCAAGAAGTTGCTCTCCGACCCGGAGCGGCCAATTCAGATTATCTTCGCGGGCAAGGCGCATCCGCACGATATCCCGGGCAAGAATCTCATCAAGGATATCGTACACTTTGCGGGCGGCCCCGATGTCCGGAGCCGGATCGTTTTTCTGGAAAACTACGACATGACGATGGCGAAGTACCTGGTCTCGGGCGCCGACCTCTGGTTGAACACACCACGCCGTCCGCTCGAAGCGAGCGGAACAAGCGGCATGAAGGCCGCGATCAACGGTGTCCTGAACTGTTCGGTGCTCGACGGCTGGTGGGCCGAGGCGTACCGGCCCGAGATCGGCTACGCGATCGGACGCGGCGAGGTATACGCCGACGAGGAGATGCAGGACGAGATAGAGAGCAAGGCGTTGTACGACCTGCTCGAGCGAGAGATCGTCCCGACGTTCTACGACACCGGACTCGACGGCTTGCCGCGCGAGTGGATTCGCAAAATGAAGGCGACTATGCGCGAGATCGGAAAACAGTTCTCGAGCCACCGGATGCTGCACGAGTACGCCGATTCGTTCTATACACCCGCGCTTGAGAACGGCGTTCGGTTCGCGGCGGACAACTACAGGCTCGCGAAGGACGCGGCAGCGTACGTTGCACGGCTCAGGAATCACTGGAGTGAGATCGCGATAGATGACATCGTCGCTCACTCCGCGCCGCGCCTGAACGTCGGCGAAACGCTCGAGATCGAAGCGACGGTTCGGCTCGGTGCGCTACAACCCGAGGAAGTTGCGGTCGAGTTGTACTTCGGACAGATCACGTCACAGGGCGATTTCGATCGTCCGTCGACGATCGAGATGTCGACCGAAGGTGCCGCACACAACGGGACTCGCGTCTACCGTGTCTCGGTTCCGTGCGGGATCACGGGACAGCAGGGCTGTTCGGTGCGCGTTGTCCCGAAGGATCACGCTCTGGTACACCCGTACATCCCGGGGTTCGTCATCTGGGCGTAGAACGCGCGGTCGGGGCCTTTACAGTACCGGCATAATCCCCGCGATCACGGGATCGAGTAGAACAAATACAAGCACGATCACGAGCGCGGGAAGGAAATCGGCGGTTTTCACCTTTTTAAGGCCCAAAAGGTTTAAGCCTATCATGATCACGAGCGCGCCCCCGCTCCCGGTGATCTCGGTGATGACCAACGGCGATACGACGGGAGCGAACAACGCGGCGAGCATCGTGAGCCCGCCTTGGTACACAAGAATGGTGATCGCAGAAAACCCGACACCGACGCCGAGTACCGACGCCAACATAATCGCCATAAACCCGTCCATCACGGACTTTGTCAGAATCAACTCGTAGTTGCCTTCGGCGCCGGCTCGGAACGCCCCGACGATCGTCATCGCACCGACGCAAAAAAGGACCGATGCATTCAAAAAGCCGTACGCGAACTCCGTGTGACCGTCACCACGCGCGAACCGTTCCCTGAGCAGCACACCGATGCGCAAGATTCCGTCCTCGATCTTGAGCGCTGTGCCGACCACCCCACCGACCGTGAGCGCCAAGGCCAGATACAGCACCCGCGTCGTCTCGAGCGCCATCGAGATTCCAAGGATAAGCGACACAACACCGATTCCGGTGTACACCACCGTCTTGAGCGACTCGGTGATCCGCGCCTTGAATAGCCCTCCGACGACCGTCCCGAGGATTACCGCCGCGGCGTTGATGATAGTAGCGATCATGCGCGTCAGTGTAGCGAAATCGTTTCCCGATGAAAATCCCATGCCGATCGGTTAACGACGACTAACGACGACGGCCGTCGGTGGACGTGTTGACCGGTACCGCGGCGCGCGATATCATCGGCGTATGAAGATGTCCCCGACCAAGAAACTGTGTATCATGACGATTGCCGGAATAATTGCCGTCGCCGCGTGCCGCACCGGACCGCCCGAGATTCCCGAAGAACTCACGTCGGCCGAGTTTTTTCAGAGAGCTCAAGAAGCCGTCGATCAGGAAAACTGGGACCATGCCCTCGCATACTACGTCGAGTTCCTCGAACGCTACCCCGATGATCTGCAGAACGTCGTCGCGGCCGAGTACGAAATCGCGTTCATCTACTATCGTCGGGGCGAACGCACCATCGCGCGTGAACGCCTTAACGCCCTGCTTGCGCGGTACGACGAGCCGGGTTCCGAACGCCTGCCGGATTGGCCCGCGGTTCTCGCGGAAAGGATCCTGGAAATCATGGATGAAAGCGAGGCCGCGCAGACCTCGTCATGAAACGTCAAGAATCGCTGGAAACGGCGGAACCGATCCCGCCTCGACGGCACCCCGGAAAAACTCGTATTCCGACAGGAACCGCGCGACGAATCGGCACGGTGCGTCGACCGTCGACGCAAACGTGAAAAAGAAAGTACGTCCGTCGCCTTCGGCGCGCGCGTAAACGATCGTTTCGTCTCCGGGCGGTGCAACGATCAGCGACAACTGCTCGCACGTGATCCGGTCCCACGCCGGCAGATCGACCGGTCGATCGACGTACTCCACCGTCACGGCCGCGTGCCCCGACTCCATGAAGAGATTGTAGTCGCCGCGCCACACGCTGATCACGTTGCTTCCGAGTGCGTCAAGACCGGTCCGACGGTACGGACCGTCGGCGAGCACCGCTCGGCCGGCACCGAACTCTTCATCTGTCCGTTGCACGACGGTCGTGTCGGTTCCCCGAGCAAGAGGTCCGCGCTCGGCAATCGACCGATCTGCGTCGGTCGGAACGCACGCGATGAGCGACAAAACCACGGCGAGCGGTATAGTCGCTAACGCGTTCGCCGATCTTGTCACGGACTCGCCGACGGTCACGTTACTCGACCGTAACGCTCTTGGCGAGGTTCCGCGGCTGATCGACGTTTCGTCCGAGTTCGAGTGCCGTGTAGTACGAGAACAGCTGAAGCGGAACTACCATGAGAAACGGATAGATCACCGTCGACGCGCGTGGGATTTCGATCACGTCGTCGGCGACCTCGGCGACGTCACGATCACCGTCGACACACACTGCGATCACGGGGCCCCGCCTGGCCTTCACTTCCTTCATGTTCGAGAGGACCTTGTCCCGCAGCGCGTCGTCGGGAACGAGGAACAAGCTCGGCGTCTGTTCGTTGATCAGAGCAATCGGTCCGTGTTTGATCTCCGCCGCGGAGTAGCCCTCGGCGTGAATGTACGAGATTTCCTTGAGCTTCAACGCGCCTTCGAGCGCAACCGGATAGTTCAGGCCACGTCCGAGAAAAAGAAAATCGGCCACGCCCGCGTACTTCTTCGCGAGAGAACGGATCGTGTCGACGCGTGAAAGCATCGAGCGGATATGCTCGGGGATGCTTTCGAGCGCCTGGACAAACTCCTTCCCCCCCTCGTACGACATATCGCGCATCCGGGCGATCAGGAGCGCAAACAGGTAGAACGCGGTCAGCTGGCTCGTGAAGGCCTTGGTCGACGCGACGGCGATCTCGGGCCCGGAGTGGATGTACACACCTCCGTCGGACTCACGCGGAATCGTGGCACCGACGACATTACAGATCCCGAGCACGCGCGCGCCCTTGCGCTGCAGTTCGCGCATCGCGTATAACGTATCGGCGGTTTCCCCCGACTGAGAGACGGCGAAGTACACGGTGTTTCGCTCGACGATTGGGTTCCGATACCGGAGCTCGGAAGCGAGTTCGGCGGTACACGGAATTCGCGCGATCGACTCGATCAGGTTGGCCGCGACGAGCCCTGCGTGAAAAGACGTTCCTGCCGCGATGATCTTTACGCGTTCGGTGTTGAGAAGCTCGGCGCGGCTCATGTTGAGACCACCGAGATGGCTCGTCGCGTACTCGTGATCGATCCGGCCCTGCATCGCACGCAGGATCGAGTCGGGCTGTTCGAAGATCTCCTTCTCCATGAAGTGTGCGTACCCGTCCTTCTCGATCTCCTCGAGTTCCCACGAGATGAACTCGATCTTCTTGTCTACGGTGTTCCTTCGCTGGTCGGTCAGGTGGTACGTCGAAGGCGTGATCGAAATGATCTCGCCGTCTTCGATGTATACGACCTGCTTTGTATGCGCGACGATTGCGGTCACATCCGACGCGAGAAACATCTCGTCGTCGCCGATTCCAAGCACGAGCGGAGAACCGTTGCGCGCCCCGACGATCGTATCAGGCTCGTCAGCGTGCAGCGCGACGATGCCGTACGTTCCCTGCAGCAGAGTCAACGCCTGCGCCATCGTTTTTTCCAGGTTTCCCTCGTACAGGCTTGCAAGCAAGTGCGCGATCACCTCGGAATCCGTGTCGGACGCAAAAACGCAGCCGTCTTCTTCCAGTTTTTCTCGAAGGGCCGTATAGTTCTCGATGATACCGTTATGCACGATCACGATCTTTCCGGACGCATCGGCGTGTGGATGAGCGTTAGCGTCGTTCACGACGCCGTGAGTCGCCCACCGGGTGTGCCCGACTCCGCACGTACCGGGAAGATTCTCGGGAACAACCTCGGCCAGGTTATTGATCTTGCCTTTTTTCTTGAAGACAGTCACGTCGCCGTCTGAAAGAACGCCGATTCCCGCCGAGTCGTACCCCCGATACTCCAGACGGCGCAATCCTTGTATCAGAATCGGCCCCGCCGGTTTGGGACCACAGTAACCTATTATGCCGCACATGACTGAACTCCTCTCAAAAGGCCGCTCCGACCTAATGTATTTTTAACTACGACTTTGCACCCGCTCGATCGGCCAGCGCGTTGAGCTTCTGCCGATCCTTGAGCCGGATTGCGTTCGCGTTCACGAGAACTATACCGCTTTCTGCGAACTCTTTCAGCGAATTTTGGACCGATGCGGCCGGAACTTCGAGATTGAATGAGATATCTTCGACGGTCTTATCGTAGGCGAGAAACTGCTCGTCGGCGGGCTTCTCCATGAACTTGCAGTAAAGATTCAACGCGATAAGGCTCCGCTCGTTTCTCTTGAAGAGAAACTGAATCTGCGAGTTCGCGTTCTGGAGACGGCGGCAGAGCTTGTCGATTACGTTCATCGCGATTTTTGCGTTCTTCTCGATCATGCTCTGAAATCCGTTTCGGTCGAACACGAGTAGTTGAACCGAGCCGACGGCCATAGCGGTTGCGGTCCGTTCGATCTTCGAGACGATTGCCATCTCCCCAAAAAAGTCGCCCTTCGACAACTCGGCAAGCACGTGTTCCTTGCCACCGATGTTTTTTGTGATTCGCACCGAGCCCTGCTGGATTATGTACATGTAGTTGCCGGGCTCACCCTCGGTGAAAATCACGTGCCCGGCCGGAATGGTCCGCCCGTACTTTTCGAACAACGGATTTGTCGTCATTTACTCCCCTTATTGTGGTGATTTCAGAGTCTTTTCCCGTCGGTGTGAAGCACCGGTGAAAAAAGTAGCGTAGTACATTCCAGGAGGGCTTGCCGATGAAAACACTCCGAAAATCGCTCCGGATTCTGGTTGTCGTCGGTATCGTCTCGGGCGCCGCCGCGTGCCGCCCGTTCAATGAACTGCTCGATCTCTCGCAGATTGATCTCCATCCACCACGGTTTATTGGAATATCGGCGGTCTCACCGACCGATATTATACTATATTTCGACGAACAGGCCACGGTCCTTCCGGAGACGCTCACGCTTGCACCGGCAATTGCGCCGAAATCCGCGGTTTCTCACGCAGACGGTACGATCGTGGTCGGGCTCTCGACGCCGATGGCTCCCGGTGCGGAGTACGTCGTTTCCGCTACGGTCGTCGACGGTCACGGCAACTCGCTGAGATTCGCGACGCCGTTTTATGGATTCAACGCAGACGTTCCGGAGCTCTTGATAACCGAGTTCACGTGCCGTGGAAGCACGACGAACCCGGACAAAGTAGAGCTGCTCGCTCTCACAGGCGGCAACCTCGCGGGGGTTACGCTGAGTAACGGCTCGCATCTCGCGTGGGACACGCGAATCGTCTTCCCCGCGCTCGCGATAGCGGAGGGTGAGTACGTCGTCGTGCACTTCCGGCCCCAAAATGTCGCGGGCGAGATCGACGAAATCCACACGCAGACAGACGCGACCGCCGCTCACGCGATAGACACGGCGTGGGACTTCTGGGTCTCGGGTGGATCCGGGTTACCGAGCAACAACGGTTCGCTCGTACTCACCGACACGCCGCGTGGAGACATTATCGACGCGGTGATCTGGAGCAACCGTACGTCGGCCTCCGACGAGGCCCATCGCGGGTTCGGATCGCGGAAAATGGTGGAAAGAGTCGACGAGATCGTCGGCGCGGGGGGGTGGCGAATCACCGGCGCGGTCGCCGCGCCCGAGGACGCGGTGAACCCCGACGGATCGACCGCGACCCGATCGATCTGTCGCGGTTCCGACCCGGTAGACACCGACACGCGCGCCGATTGGCACATCGTGCCGACCCGCGGCGCGACGTTCGGGCTTCCGAACATCGACGAGCGCCACGAACCGACCGAGAATTGACGTACCCGCCGTCCCGCAGCCGTCGACCGCCTCGGGAGACAACGGCGGAGGTCGGATTATAACTGGTCGGAGAACAATGCCTCGATCGTTGGCCGGGGCGCGGCTCCGACGTGTTCCTTCACGACTTCTCCGTTTTTGACCAGGAGCAAGGTCGGGATGCTCACGATATTGAAACGTCCGGCGAGATCCCCCTCCTGGTCGACGTTCACCTTTCCGATTTTGAGTTTTCCTTCGTACTCGCCGGCGATCTCTTCGAGGACCGGAGCGATCATTTTACACGGCATGCACCACTCGGCCCAGAAATCGAGCAGAACGGGCACCGACGACTTTTCCACTTCTTCCGCAAAGTTCGACGCAGTGATTGTTACTTCCATTCCGCCATTATTCGCGTGCGCCCGTCGGCCGTCAAGAGTCAGCGGCCGGCTTCACTCGGTGCAGTTCACGAGTGACGCGGCGAACGATCGTACCGCGTCGTATACCGAGGAGCCTGTCTCGACCGCGCACGTTATCGTCGAGACAAAAGCGGTTCCGACGACAACCGCATCGACGTGCTCCGCGACTGCAGCGACCTGTTCGGGAGTTCGGATTCCGAATCCGCCGTACACTCGAACGCCCCAGGACGAGATCGAACGTAGAAACTCGAGCGTCTCCTGGTCGATCGCGGTTTGCGCCCCGGTGATTCCACGGCGCAACGCCGCGTAAACCGACGACGGTTTACGCGCGCGCGTCGCGTCGAGCCGGTTTACGGGTGAGCCCGACACGACAACCGGGACGATATCGAGCTCGTGCGCGGCTCCGGCCGCGTACACTCCTTCGTCGTAATCGACCGGCAAGTCCGGCACGATGAGCCCGGTCGCACCGGCTGCTTTCACCGCAGCCACAAAAGACTCGACCCCGGGTGCGAACACCATCCCGGCATACGTCATTATGTACACCGGCACGGGCGAGTATCGGGTGATCTCTCGGACAAACTCAAACCCGTCGCGCGAGCGGAATCCGTTCCGCAGCACCGAGCTGCACGCGGCCTCGATCACGGGCCCATCGGCCGACGGATCCGAGTACGGAAATTGCACCTCCAGGTACGCGACGCCCGCGTCGATCAGTGCGCGCGCGGCATCCCACGAACGCTCCTTGTCGGGGTAGTACGGAACGATATGCGCCATGATGCGTGCTTTGTCACTCATCGATTCTCCTCAGCCGCGGCAAGGGCGGCATCGGCGCGCGACAAGTCGTGTTCGATCCCCGAAACCTCCGAGAGCAAAAACTCGCGCCACCGTTCGGGCTCAAGCGCGCGCGCGGTGATGAAGAGATCCTTATCTCCCCTGCCCGACATGTTCACGATAATCGCGGTTTCAGCCGGGTAGTTCGGCGCGCGTTTGATCGCCTCTGCGGCCGCGTGAGCCGACTCGAGCGCAAACACGACACCTTCGTTTCGGGCAAAGAATCTCAGCGCGTCGAGCGATTCACGGTCGGTGGCCCGCGTGAACTCTACGCGATGGGTGGCTCCGAGTGATGCGAGCTGCGGCCCAATTCCCGGGTAATCGAGCCCCGCGGAAATCGAGTGCGTGTCCTCGACCTGTCCGTCGTCATCGACGAGGAACAGACTCTTGTAACCGTGCACGATTCCCGGACGGCCTTCACCGGTCATCCTCGCCGCGTGCAGACCGGTTTCGGTACCGGTACCACCGGCTTCGACGCCGATCAGCGCCGGGCTCGGGAGATCGAGGTACGGATAGAAAAACCCTATCGCGTTCGATCCGCCACCGACGCACGCGATCAACGCCACCACATCGAGGCCGCGCTGTGTCGTCTGCATTACGGTTTCCCGCCCTATCACCGACTGGAACTCCCGAACCATGTCAGGGTACGGAGACGGTCCAAGCGCCGACCCAATGATGTAGTGCGTATCGGGGAAACTCGCGGCCCAGTCGCGTAGAGCCTCGTTCACCGCGTCCTTGAGCGTGCGCGCTCCGGTTGTGACCGGCACGACCTCGGCGCCGAACAGTTCCATCCAGAACACGTTCGGCCTCTGCCGCGCGATGTCGATCTCACCCATGTAAATGCGGCAGTTCAGGCCGAGCTTGGCGCAGACCGCCGCGGTTGCAACACCGTGTTGGCCCGCACCGGTCTCCGCGATGATCCGGGTCTTTCCCATCTGCCGCGCGAGAAGCGCCTGCCCGACTGCGTTATTGATCTTGTGCGCGCCAGTGTTCGCGAGCCCCTCGAGTTTGATGTATATTTGCGCGCCGCCGAGCGCGCGCGACGCGTTGCTCGCGTGAAGCAGAGGCGTCGGACGTCCGACGAAAGTGCTCGCGATCTCGTCGAACTCCGCGGCAAACGCCGGTTCGCGCATCGAGTTTTTGAACGCGCTCTCGAGTTCGTCTAGCGCGGGGCGCAGCACTTCGGCGACGTAACGGCCGCCGAACTCGCCAAAGTAGTCGTTATATAATTCCGGCATTCTCAACCTCCTTGAAGAACACCGCGAGCGCCTCGCGGCTCTTCTTACCCGGCGTTTCTTCGAGGCTGCTCGATGCATCGATTAACTCGGGCGAAAAATCCCGGATGATCCGGCGCACGTTGTGCGGTCCGATTCCACCCGCGAGCCACAGCGGCTGCAGTTCGGCGGCGAGGCTCACCAACCCGGGATCGATCTCTTTCCCGGTGCCACCGTGTCGCGACGGGTCGTACGCGTCGACGAGAACCCGTGGCGACCGGTACGTCCG
>PXBQ01000065.1 GCA_003566875.1 Spirochaetaceae bacterium
CACCTCGGCTGGGGTCGACGCGAACGGAAACCTCGTCGCGGTCGACATCGGGGCAAATCGCGTTGTGTATCATTCGGAACTCGCGGAGGTTTATACCGGGTATTCGGTACAGATCGGCCGTGTGAACGCCACGGCGTTCCCACGGGTCCTCGTCGAGTTTTCCGTGCAAACTCGCGCGGGAGCTCCTATTGTCGGTATCGAACGCGAGAATGTGCACGTAACCGAAGACGGGTTCAACGTTGAGAACGTCGAGTTGGTGTACCGCGGATACGGCACCGAGCCGACCGAGATCGTGATTGTCGTCGATCGCTCGTCCGGGGCCCAGAACCGGCGTGAAGAGATCGGTCGCGCAACCGAGGAGATTGCTCAAACTCTTGGCGGCGCCGGGCGGATACGCGTGGTGTCCGCGGGCACGGCCCCTCGCCTCGAGAGCGATCCGGGAGCGCCTGTCTCGAGTCATGTTCACGCGGCATCGAACGCCGGTGCATTCTCACGCTCGGCGGCGTTTGACTCCGCCGTGAGATTCGCGACGAACGAGCTTGTCCGGGAGACCTCTCGGCGCGTGGTGATCTTTGTCGCCGCCGCTCCTCTGTCCGATGCGGCGTTCGATCGTGTCGGTCTTCAGGAGACAATGCAGTTCCTCCGGGTCAACGGAACGGTCTTTTCGGTTGTGAACGTGACGTCGGGCGCGATCTCGCCCGAACTCGAGTACCTCGTGGCCGAGACCGGTGGTGTCGCCGCCGACCTGTTCGATCCGCGTGGACTTGCGCCGCAACTCGGCGATGTTTTTTCGGCGCCGACCGGCCGGTACGTCGTGCAGTACGACTCGGGCAGGTTCCCTGATTTCGGCCGCCGGTTTATGCCGGTCGAACTCGAGGTCGTATTGGTTCGCAAGAGCGGCAGGGACGAGGCCGGCTACTTCGCGCCGCTCGAGTTCTGAGGTGCGCCGATGGTTGCGGGTTTCCGCACGGATCGGTTTTTTTTGACGGCGTTTTTGTGTATATTATTTGCCGGGGGATGCGATGTCCGACCGAGTACCATCCGGTAACGAAGAGATTCTGGAAAAAAGCCGGGACGAAACGAAAGAGCCGGAGATGTACCGCGTGGTACTTCACAATGATGACTACACAACTATGGAGTTTGTCGTCGAAGTTCTCATGCGCGTGTTCAAGAAGCCGATCATCGAAGCAACCAAAATTATGTTCGACGTCCACAAAAAAGGGCGGGGCCAGGTGGGCGTCTTCACGTACGACATAGCGACGACAAAGGCGCACCAGGTCAGGCGTCTTGCCGCCGAACGGGAGTTCCCGCTGAAATGTACTGTCGAGAGTGTTTGAGTCGGGGGAATCGAGACAACCACGGGCTACGTGTCCAACAGGATTATCCGGTATGATGAAGATCAATAAAGAAGTTGAGGCGGTTTTAAACGCCGCGTACCAAGAGGCAAAGCAGCGAAGTCACGAGTTCATCACTCCCGAACACGTGCTGTACGCCGCGTTGCATTTCGAGTATCCACGCGATGTAATCGCCGAGTGTGGAGGCGAACCCGACGAGATCCGAACCGAAATCGATCGCCACCTCAACGAACACGTACCAACGGTGAAAGGTTCCGAGCCGTTGCGTTCGATCGGTTTTCAAAACATCATCCAACGCGCAATCACGCACACCGAGGTCGCCGCGAAGGAGGAGGTGGACCTCGGAGATGTCCTTGTCTCGATTTACGACGAGGAGCGTTCATTCGGAGCGTACTTCCTCAAAAAAGCCGGTATCCGGCGGATTGACCTTCTCGAGATCGTGTCGCATGGATTCCCCGATCCGATGGGCGGCGAGGAGTCGGACGGGCCGTTCGAGGAGTCGATGAGCCGTCGTGCCGGAGTCGAAGACGATGCGGAGGCCGGCGCGGCAGGCAAAAAAAAGAAAGATCCTCTGTCTCAGTTCACGACCGAACTCACCGCGCTCGCACGCGACGGCAAGCTTGAGCCGCTGATCGGACGTGAGGACATTCTCGAGCGAACCATTCAGGTTCTTTGTCGTCGACTGAAGAACAATCCCGTTCATCTCGGCGATCCCGGGGTCGGAAAGACCGCGATCACCGAAGGACTCGCGCAGCGGATCGCCGACGAGAACGTTCCGGACTTGCTCGCGGGGTACCGGATTTTTTCACTCGACATGGGTTCTTTGCTCGCGGGAACGAGGTTCCGGGGCGACTTTGAGGAACGTGTAAAACTCGTCGTGAAAGAGCTTCAAAAGCAGGACAAGGTTATCCTGTTCATCGATGAGATTCATACGCTCGTCGGGGCCGGTGCGGTATCGGGCGGCTCGATGGACGCGTCAAACCTGCTGAAGCCCGCACTGACGTCGGGCAAACTCAGATGCATCGGGTCTACGACGTTCGAAGAGTATAAGCGGTACTTCGAAAAAGATCGCGCGTTGTCGCGACGTTTTCAGAAAATCGACGTCCTTGAGCCGACAGAGGACGAGACCGTGGATATTCTGATCGGCTTGAAGGCGAAGTACGAAGAGTTTCACAATGTCACGTACACCGACGAGGCGTTGCGCGCGGCGGTCCACCTCTCGGCCCAGTACATCAACGACCGGTATCTACCGGATAAGGCGATCGATGTGATCGACGAGTGCGGCGCGTACGCGCGTATCCGGTCGTTCACGTTGGGCGAGAACGGTGAAGAGACGGAAAAAGACGCGACCGTAATCGGCGAGGCCGAGATCGAGAGCGTCGTCGCAAAAATAGCAAAAATCCCCGAAAAGAGTGTTAACGTGTCGGAGAAGGATCGGCTCAAGAGCCTCGATCCGGATCTGCGAACCGTCGTTTTCGGCCAGAACGAGGCAATCGACGCGGTCGTTCAGGCGGTGAAACGATCGCGCGCCGGATTTAGAAACCCGAACAAACCCGTCGCGAGTTTCTTGTTCGTCGGACCAACCGGTGTCGGAAAGACCGAACTCGCACGGCAACTCGCGCAGACTCTCGGGGTCGGGATGCATCGTTTCGATATGAGCGAGTACCAGGAGAAACACACGGTTTCACGGCTTATCGGCTCACCCCCGGGTTACGTCGGATACGAGGAGGGTGGTCTGCTCGTCGACGCGATCCGGAAGACTCCACACGCGGTGTTGCTGCTCGATGAAATCGAAAAAGCGCATCAGGACGTTTTTAACGTTTTGCTGCAGATGATGGATTATGCCACCGTCACGGACAATACCGGGAAAAAGGCGGATTTCCGCAACGTTATTATCATCATGACGTCGAACGCGGGTGCGCGTGAGATTGGAAAACCGATGATCGGATTCGGGTCGCGCGTCGTTACAAACGAAGCGGTCGGAGACGCGGTCGAGCGGTATTTTTCTCCGGAGTTTCGTAACCGTCTCGACAAGGTTGTGATTTTCCATCGGCTCGACGAGCACGTGATCGAAGAAATCGTTCGGAAGGAAATCGCCGAGTTTGCGGTCCAGCTCACCGAGAAGAATGTCACGCTCGAGGTGACCGACGAATGCGTGCGATGGCTCGCTCATAACGGCTACTCCGAAGAGTTTGGCGCGCGAAACATATCTCGGCTTGTCGAAGACAAGATCAAGTCGTATTTCGTCGATGCGGTGTTGTTCGGTGATTTTCAGGATGGAGGTCGTGCGATCGTCACTATAGAAGACGACGCAGTGGTAATCCGCCCCGACGATGCCTAAAGAGTTTCCATACCTCGGCGAACACGAGCACTTTGTGTTCCCGCCGGTGTCGGAGGCCGGCGTCGAGGGGGTCCTCGCCGTTGGTGGAAACTTGTCTCCGGGCATGCTTCTTTCGGCGTATCGGCAAGGGGTTTTCCCGTGGTACTCGCCGGGAGATCCGATCTTGTGGTGGTCGCCGCATCCGCGTTTCGTTCTGCTCCCGGAAGACTTTCACGTCTCTCGATCTCTTCGAAAGTCCGTCCGCCGGTCCGAGTTCACCGTGACTTTTGATACCGAGTTCGATTCCGTCGTCGCCGCGTGTGGTGAGACGCCGCGGCCCGGGCAGCGCGGGACGTGGATAACCGACGAGATCATGGAAGGGTACGGGTGTCTGCACCGTTTAGGGTACGCGCACTCGGTTGAGGTGTGGCGGTCGGAAGACCTCGTCGGCGGCCTGTACGGCGTATCGCTCGGCGCGTGTTTTTTTGGGGAATCGATGTTCTCGCGCGTTACGGACGCGTCAAAAGTCGGGTTTGTGTTTCTCATGGAATTTCTTGTTACGCACAAGTGTCGTCTCGTCGATTGCCAGGTCTACACCGAACACCTCGCGTCGTTCGGTGCCGATGAGATTCCACGGTCTGAGTTTTTATCTTTGCTCGCCGAAGCGCTTGAGGCGCCGGGCTTACCGAATTCGTGGTACGGACTGGTCCCTACCGATCTCGAAGCGATCAACCTCGGCACTTGACCTCAGTACTTGAAGCCGCTGTCGCCGATGAACTCGCGCAGGATCGAGTCCGGTGGAGCGATCTTCTCCGGAATTCGCACGAAGTTCTCGAGGAAACGCAGGAGGCGAGTCGCTTCGTTGTAAACATCGTGGTGCGGCTTCACGTGTTTCAGGATCGGCGACGCGTAGTTTTTCAAAACACCGAGTTCGTAGTCGAGCGCGGAGTTGAACGCGGAGTCCGCGGTGTCCTGAAACGGGAAAATGTTCCGATTTTCGCCGCGACGAACCGACGGCCACATCGTGAGCGTTGTGAGCGCGTCGTGTCCTCGGAACTGGTGATCCCGCACGAGACGGCGGATCAGGCGGTTGTCGGTCGTTGATATCCGATTGTGGTCGTCGATGTTGAGTTGTGTCAACGCCGACACGTACACCGTGTACTTGGCCGATTGCGCGATGCGCGGGGTAAGTTCCGGGTTCAGTCCGTGGATCCCCTCCATGAGCAAAATGTTCTGGTCCGGCAACGCGAGCGAGCGGCCGCCCTCGCGTCGTGAACCCGTTTTGAAGTCGAACGACGGGATGTCTATGGTCTTCCCGTCGAAAAGGCCGAGCAGATGCTCGTTGAGCAGTGCGATGTCGATCGCGTTGATACTCTCAAAATCCCACCGACCGTTTTCATCGAGAGGCGTGAGTTCGCGCGGCACGAAGTAGTCGTCGAGGTTGATCGTGACGGGACGGAATCCGAGGACCTGAAGTTGAATAGCGAGCTTCTTCGTGAAAGTTGTCTTCCCGGATGACGACGGGCCGGCGATCAAGACGATCCGAACCTCGTCGCTGCGCTGCGCAATCCGGTCCGCGATCTCGGCGATCTTCTTGTTGTGCAAAGTCTCGGCTACACGGACGAACTCGGTAATTCGGTTTTCAACTACGTGGTTATTGAGATCTCCGACCGACCGGATTCCGAGTATCTTGCCCCATGATCTGTACTCCTGATAAATCGACGAGAGCATCTCGCTGTCGCGAAAGGCACGGATTGCCGTCGGATCGGATTCCGGAGGGTATCGCAAAATAAATCCGGGCGAGTACGGTTTAATCTCAAAGTACCGTAGGATACCCGTGGTCGGGACGACCGGACCATGCGAGAGATCGGTATACGCACCGAGGGAGTGCACGGGTATCCGCGCGCGGTTATTGTGCTCGAGCAGGTGAATCGTACCGCTTTGATCGGCGGAGGTGAAGTACGCGAGCGCGTCGGTGTACGACATAACGCGACGAACGATCGCAAGGTCTGCGTCGATGAGCTCGCGCATCGTGTCTTCGAGCCTCTTCAGAA
>PXBQ01000190.1 GCA_003566875.1 Spirochaetaceae bacterium
CCGCGACGAGCACGCCGCCGAAAAGTAACGGCAGAATCTGCACCGCAAAATCACGAGTCGCGGTCACCCAGTCCGAGAGTTCGCTTCGCGTGAACCACCGAACCAACGAGGACAGAAGCACGAGCCCGAACAGGCCCGCAATCGCCCACTTCCATCGATACAGGAAGTCCCACCAGGCGATTTCGCCCCCGGACGGTGCCCAGTTCATGAACACGAGAATTCCGATCATCGACGCCATGTAGATCACGGTTTTGCCGATCCCGCGCGGCTCGTCGTCGTCGGTACTCGCGAACATCGCCGCGTTCGTCGTGCGTTCCTTGTCCTCTTTCAGGAAGAAGAGCTGCATCAACACCCCGATGACAAACGCGAACACGACCGCCCCAACGGCTCGGGCCACGCCGAGCTGGACGCCGAGCACCTTGGCGGTCAGGATGATCGCGAGCACGTTGATCGCAGGTCCCGAGTACAGGAAACTCACGGCAGGGCCGAGTCCCGCGCCTTTCTTGTAGATGCCCTTGAAGAGCGGCAGAACGGTGCACGAGCACACCGCGAGAATCGTGCCGGAGACCGACGCCACCCCGTACGCGACGAGTTTTGGTGCGGTCGGGCCGAGGTACTTAATCACCGACTGTTGATTGAGAAAAACCGTGATCGCGCCCGCGATGAAGAACGCAGGGACAAGGCAGAGTAGTACGTGCTCGCGTGCGTACTCGCCGAGCATCAAGAACGCTTCGGCCACTGCGGCGGAGACCCGCGGCGCGCTCCACGGCGTGAGCAACGCGACGAGGAATACACCGGACATGATCGTGAGCGAACGGTTTTTTGAGTCCTCCCAGAAACGCTGGATCATGCGGTGTATGCTTTGATGCTCTCCTCGAGCTCTTCCGACGAAAAGACCTTACCGGATTTCTGAACCTTCCCGTCTATCGCGAATCCCGGCGTCCGCATCACGCCCATCTCGACGATCTGGTCCATGTCGGTCACTTTCTCGAACTCCGCTTCGATTCCGAGCCGTGCGACGGCCTCCCGCGCGTTTTTCTCGAGGTTTTTGCAGTTCGGACATCCGCTTCCCAGAATTTGAATTTTCATCCTTTCCTCCGATTATTTGTGTTTAGTTGGTTATATAGACAATAATGCAATATCACACTCCCGTCAAGGGTTTCTCTGTCAAGGGTTCCTCTCGGCGACCGCCGCGAGTGAGTAGAACGCTATGGTGAACACATTGGCTCCTTCAATCCTTTACGATATTGTTCTTTCGCAAGTTTATTGGTTACTGTGCCAAATAAACATTGTTTGATCAAGCACAACAAAGCGCGATAACGAGTTGACGAAACACGGCGTACTTGGCAATATTTACAAGAATTATGACCGAAACTGAAAAACTCAGGGCGCAGGCGCGCGCCTCTGTCCTGAAAGCGTTAGCGCATCCTACGAGAGTCTTCATCGTCGACGTGATCGCCCGTGAAGGCGCGCACTGCGTCTGCGAACTCACCGACATGATCGGCGCCGATACGTCGACGATCTCGCGTCACTTGTCGCTCCTGAAGAACGCCGGCGTTCTATACGACCGCAAGGAAGGGACGACGGTGTACTACGACCTCACGTGCGACTGCATCTCGGAGTTCATGCAGGCGCTCGAGTCGGTCCTGCGGGCGCGTCACAAACGCGACGAGACGGTTTTCACCGCGGCGGTGGGAGAGCAGTAGACCGGCCGAGCGTCCCGAAACCGTCCTTGTCAAACGAGATCGTTTTCCGATACCGTATTTTTAAGTCACCCGGGGTGTCGCTCCCGGCAGGAGCCTTCAATGAAACGTCTATTTCGGACTGTTGCGCCGATCGCCGCCGCCATCGTGGTTGTGGTAGGTGGTTTCCTCGCGTCGTGCACAGCCGGTTCGGCCGCACGCGCGTACGACGCCGATGAGATGCGCGCGATCGCGCAGTTAGTTTCGCACGTTCCTGGTGGAGTCGTGCCACACACCCAACCGATTTTGATCCGCTTTGGAGCCGACGTCGTCGACAGCTCGATGGTCGGCTCTCCCGCCGACCGAGCCGTGGTTTTCTCGCCTCGTTTCCGGGGGAACACGGTGTGGCAGGATACCAGAACGCTGCGATTCACTCCCGAAACCACGTTTCCGATGCGCGCAAAAGTGACGGCTACGATCGACCTCGCGCGCGTGTTCGGCGCGACGCTTCCCGACTCGGCGCTGAACGAGTACGTATTCTCGTTCGAGACCGACGGTCCGGAGATTCTCGCTGCCGCCGGCGCGTGGGAACCCGCGGCGAACGGCGATCCGGATTCGTTCGTGTACACCGGCATTATCGCGTTCTCGGCGCCGCGGGCTCGCTCGCGCGTCGAACGCGCGGTCACGTTCACGCTCAACGGCGAGCCGGTGCGCGCGACGGTCGAAGATGCGCGCGACGGACTCGAGTTCACGTTCACGACGTCGCCGATCGAACGAATCGGGCGCGAGCGGTCGATCTCGATGTTCGTCGATCCGGCGCCGCTCGAGCTCTCGGCGGGCCTTTCGAGAACCGCAACACTCGAGCCGCGCGGGACCTTCGCGGTTCGCTCGATCGAAGCACGTAACGGCGCCGGAGTCTCGTTCGCGCTCGAGTTCAGCGACGAGATCGCGGTGAACCAGGACCTCACGGGCCTCATACGGGTCGAACCGCATAGAGACGTCAGGATCCAGCCGGTCGGCCGGACCGCGTACGTCCACGGGGAGTTCGCGAACGGCGAGTCGTACGATGTCGTCGTCGAGCCGGGCGTCCGGAGCACGCGTGGCGGGGCAACGGCGATTCTCGTCCGCGAAACGACCACGGTCCCGGACGTCAAACCACGCATCGAGTATCTCTCCGACGGCGTATTTTTGCCGTCCTCGGGTGACGGTCGTCTTCAGTTCCGGACCGTGAACGTGCGCGCGGTCCGCGTAACCGTGACGCAGGTATTCGAGAACAACCTCGGACAGTTTCTTCAGACCGAACAGCTCTCGAGCTCACGGTCGCGCCGCAGTGGGTTCAACCAGTACTTCATCGAACGCGTCGGCGTACCGGTCGCGACCCAGACTCTCGCGGTTGGCGAGCGACGAAACGAGTGGCTCGTACACGAGCTCGACCTACGTCGGATTCTCGACGATCACGACAAAGGGCTGTACCTCGTCGAGCTGCGCTTCGAGCGCGACGATATGCTGTACGATCTCCCGGGAGGGCCACGGTGGTTCTCGGGTGACGACTACTTCAACGACCCACGTTCACCGGGGTATCTGCACGCGAACGGACGCGCGACGAAAGCGGTCATGGTGAGCGACGTCGGTTTGACATGGAAGAAACAAGGCGAACGTCACGCGGTGTTCACGACGAATCTTCTGACGGGCCGGCCGCTTTCGGGCGTTGAGGTCACGCTCCGGACATTCCAGAACCAGGTGGCGGGCAGCGCGGTAACCGACGTAAACGGATTCGCCGAGATCGCGACGCCGGGAGTCCCGGATCCGTTCTACGCGACGGCCGAGAAAAACGGACAACGAAGCGTGATTAAGGCGAACGAAATGGCGTGGAACCTCTCGAGCTTCGACGTCGCCGGCGCCGACGATCCCGGGCAGGGCACCCGGGCGTACATATTCACCGAACGCGGCGTGTACCGACCGGGCGACTCGATCAATCTCTCGGCGATCTTGCGCAACGCCGACGATTCGTTCCCGCCGCGTCACCCGGTCTCGATCAAGGTCACAAACTCCCGCGGGCAGCTTCATCTCGAGCGCACGATAACCGACGGGACCGACGGCTTCTACACGTTCACGATACCGACGCGCGAGTCCGACCCGACCGGGACGTGGCACGCCGAACTGACCGCGGGAACGCGACGGTTTACCGAAGCGATCCGCGTCGAGACCGTCGTCCCGAATCGACTCCGCGTCGGGGTCACGACCGACAAGGATGTGATCCGGCACGACGACCGGCGGATCACGGTCTCGGTCGAGTCGTCGTACCTATTCGGAGCACCGTCGGCGAACCTCGACCTCGAGGTGAGTATCGATACCGCCGAGCGAGAGAAGACCTTTGCGCGCTTCCCGGGCTTCTCGTTCGCGAGCGAAAGCCGATCGTTCCCGCAGGCGTCGGAGCAGGCGCACCGCGGGACTCTCGACGCGACCGGACGCGCGGATTTCGCGTGGACTCTGCCGAGTTTCGAAGGAATCTCGTCGGCCGCCGACTTACGTATCCGCGCGCGCGTGCTCGAGCCCGGAGGCCGAGCGAACTTCGGCTCGGTGACCGTTCCGGTCGATCCGTACTCGCACTACGCGGGGATCGCGAAGCCCGACCTCGGCTACGGCTTTGCGCAGATCGGCGCCGAGCTTACGGTACCGGTACTGTCGGTGCACGCCGACGGGGCCGCGGTCGCCGGGCGCCGCATGACGTACAACGTGTACCGCAACGACCGCTACTGGTGGTGGGAGTACGAAACGTACTCGGACTTCCGTTCGCGGTACAGGTCCGACGGTAACACGACGCGCGTCGCGACGGGGACGATTACGAGCGGCACAACCGCACGAAACGTCTCGTTTGTGCCCGACGGATGGGGTGAGTATCTCTTCGAGGTCGTCGACGCGAGCGGGCATCACGCGTCGTTTTTCTTCCGCGCGTCGAGCTGGGCCGACAGCGCGGTTGGACCCGACGACGGAATCCTGACCGTCACGACCGATCGCACCGAGTACGCCCCGGGCGACATCGCGCGAGTCACGGTCGTCACACCGGCAGACGGGACGTTGCTCGCCACGCTCGAGCGCGGCGCGTCGGTTCTCTCGCATCGCCGGGTCGCGGTAACCCGCCGCGAGACGGTCCTCGAGTTCACGATAACCGAAGATCTCGCGCCGACCGCGTATGTCTCGGTCTCGCTCTTCCAGCCGCACGCGCAGACCGAGAACGACCGGCCGATCCGAATGTACGGTGTCGTTCCGATCAACGTGTACTCGGCCGCGTCGCGACAGGCGCTGAACGTCGACGTACCCGATGTCATAGAGCCCGAGACCGAGTTCACCATCTCGATCAGGACCGCCGACGGACGCCCGACGCAGTTTGTCGTAGCGGTCGTCGACGAGGGGCTGCTCGACCTGACCGGATTCCAGACTCCCAACCCGTGGGAAAGCTTCTACCGGAAACAAAGGCTCGCGGTCGCGACGTACGACCTTTTCAACCAGGTGATCGGTGCGCATCGGGGCGACATCTTCCGCGTCTTCTCGATCGGCGGCGGTGCGATGGGCGAGCTCGGGCTCGAGGAACGCGGGGCAGACGGCGAACGTCGATTTGAGCCCGTTTCGCTCTTTGCCGGTCCGCTCGCGACCGATTCGAGCGGCCGAGGATCCGCGACGTTCACGATGCCGAACTACCTCGGTTCGGTTCGTGTGATGGTGATCTCGGCGGTCGGTGCTCGTTACGGCAGATATGAACGGGCGGTCCCGGTGAAGTCCGAGATCGTCACGCTGCCGACCGTTCCGCGCGTGCTTGGCCCAGGGGAACTCGCGACGCTCCCGGTGAGTCTTTTCGCGCTCGCCGACGGAGTCGGAACGATTACCGTCGAACTCGAAACTGAAGGTCCGATCTCGATTATCGGATCCCGGAACAGGACGCTACGGCTCGGAGAAAATGAAGAGGGCGAAGTCCGGTTCGAGATCGAAACCGACGCGGCTGTCGGGCGCGGCGCGCTCACGTTCACGACGTACGCACCGGGATTTCTCGCGACG
>PXBQ01000223.1 GCA_003566875.1 Spirochaetaceae bacterium
CGGTCGTCGCGCATGTGATCCAGTATGCGGTGTGGTTGATATCGTTCGCCGGCGCGATCGCGCTGGCCGTCTTGTTTCGAACCGCGTTGTTGGCGTTCATGGTCAGGATCACCGAGGCGGGTTACTGGGGAGGAGTGCGGATCTCGCTTGTCGACCGAATCTACCTGGTCGTCGTCGCGTTGGGATTGACAGGGTACTTGGTCGCCGGAGAGTACTATTTGCGACGTGGACGCGAGACGAAGACACTCGCGGCGCGTTCATTCGGGGTTTTCGGTTTTGAATGCGTGATCCTCGGAATCGGCCTTCTCCTGCTCGTCGTGTTCTCGAATTTTGAAACGATCGCAGTGTTCGCCGCAGCCGTGGCAATAATCGCGGGTATCGGTTTGCTACTCATGGCGCGAAAACTCAGGTAGCCGCATCCCGTAATCGGCATCACAGGGAACCGGCGGATCTACTCTATCCCGACCAAATCGAGTTCACTCGAGAAATGACACGCGGCAAAGTGATCGGGATCGACTTCCCGCCATTCGGGGACAACCTCTCGGCAAATGTCTTTCGCGTACGCACAACGCGGGTGAAACGGGCATCCTGACGGCAGATTGGCGGGATTGGCCACCTCTCCGCGCAGGACGATGCGGGACATTTTTCTTCCCGGATCAGGATTCGGCACGGCCGAGAGCAGAGCTTCGGTATACGGGTGCCTCGGGTTTTTGAACATCGCCTCGGTTGCACCCATTTCCACCATCTTCCCAACGTACATCACCGAGACCCGAGTAGAGATATGCTCGACGACCGAGAGATCATGGGCCACAAATAAATACGTCAAGTCGAACTCTTCCTGCAGATCTTGCAGAAGATTAAGGATTTGCGCCTGTACCGAGACATCGAGTGCGCTGACCGCTTCGTCGCACACGATCAACTTCGGATTAGTCGACAGTGCCCGGGCAATTCCTATCCTCTGACGTTGTCCACCACTGAACGCGTGCGGAAATCGCTTGAGGTGCTTCACCTCGAGTCCAACGATATCCATCAGATGTTTCACGCGATCCTCGATCTCGCTCCGTGAAGTGACACCGTTCACCTTGAGCGGTTCTCCGACGATATCGAGAACCGACATCCGCGGATCGAGCGATGAGAACGGATCCTGGAAAATCATCTGCATGTCGCGCCGTTTCGGCCTGAACTCGCTCTCCTTGAGTGCCGTCACATCGGTCAATTCGCCGTTGAACCGGAATTTTATCGTTCCTTCGGTCGGTTCGATTCCCCGCAGCACGCACCTTCCGAGCGTGGTTTTGCCGCATCCACTTTCACCGACCAATCCAAGCGTCTCGCCCCGGTTGAGGTAAAAGCTCACGTCGTCGACGGCCCTGACGTGTCCTACGACGCGCCGTATAAACCCCTTCTCGATCGGGAACCATTTTCTGAGGTTTTCAACCTCGAGCAATCTGTCGCCTCTGAGGCCTTCGTCCGGTATCGCTTTTTTCGTTTTCATTTGGCCGTCTCTTTCAGCATTTGTCTCCGTCCCTTCCGCGACTCGTCGATCTCTACCATCGGTTCCTCTTCATCGCTGTGCAAGAAACACCGTACGGAGTGGCCGTGTGTCTCGACGAGCGCCGGCGTCTTCACGTTGCACTTACCGGCCATCGCCTCGGGGCATCTCGTGAAAAAACCACACTCGCGCGGCGGACGATTCAGCGGGATCGGTACGGTTCCTTTGATCGTAGCCAACCGTGTCCCGGCCTTTTTCCCGAGTTTTGGAATACTCATCAACAGGCGCCGCGTATACGGATGCATCGGGTTGTTAAAAACCTCCTCAGCGGTGCCGTGTTCGACGATCCGGCCGAGATACATCACCGCAACGGTATCGGCAATCTCGGCGATCACGCCGAGATTGTGCGTGATGCAGATTATTCCCATTCCAAACTGGTCTTGAAGCGATCTCATCAACTCAAGGATTTGTGCCTGCACCGTCACATCGAGCGCGGTCGTCGGCTCGTCGGCGATTAGAATCGCGGGGTTGCACGATAGTGCCATTGCGATCATCGCGCGTTGCCGCATGCCTCCCGACAGCTGGTACGGATACTCGTCGATCCTCTGTTTCGGGTTGCTTATTCCTACCTTGGCGAGCATCTCGATAGCGATCTCACGAGCTTCAATCTTGTCGGGGGTTCGATGCAGGAGAATCGTCTCGATTATTTGATTGCCGATTGTATGAACAGGGCTCAACGACGTCATCGGCTCCTGAAAAATCATCGAAATCTCTGCGCCCCGAATGTCTCGAATTCCGGACCCGAACGGATCGTACGTTGCCAGATCCACGGGTTCGCCCGAGTCGGTTTTATGAAACAGAATCTCGCCCGACATGATTCTTCCCGGATGCGGGACTATCCGCAGAATACTCTGCGCCGTGACGCTCTTTCCACATCCGCTCTCCCCGATTATCCCGAGTGTCTTATTTCGTTCGAGCGAAAAACTGACGCCATCCAACGCCTTTAACGTCCCTTCCTCCAGGAAGAAAAAAGTCCTGAGGTCTTTGACCTCTAGTATATTGGCCACAGTATCCTCCCTACGGATAACGGCAAATCTAGCTCTTGTACGGATCGGCCGCGTCGCGCAGCCCGTCTCCGAGGAAGCTGAACATCAAAACGGCTATCACGACAAAAGCCCCCGGGATCAACTGCCACGGTCTCTGTGCGATCGCGGTAATGTTCTGTGCATCCCGCAACAGCACACCCCAGCTGACCGCAGGAGGTTGGAGACCGAGTCCGAGGAAACTCAACGACGTCTCACCAAGAATAGTCGCCGGGATAGCGAGCGTGATATGCACGATCAGATAACTCATGAAGTTCGGCAACAAGTGTCGCCGGATGATGTACAGCTGCCGCGAGCCGAAAATACGGGCGGCAAGCACAAAGTCTTCCTCCCTCAGCGCAAGGAGCTTCCCACGGACAATGCGTGCAAGTCCCGCCCACCCGACAACCGCGAGCACGAGCGTGATCGCGAAGTACGTCTGCGTCACGCCCCAGTGCCGGGGAATCGCGGCCGCGAGCGCCATCCATAGCGGAATCGTCGGGATCGACAACAAGACGTCGATCATGCGTTGGATCACATCGTCGACGACGCCTCCAAAATACCCGGACAACCCTCCGAGTAACGTGCCGAGCACAAAACTTAAGAATACACCGCCGAAGCCGATGAAAAGCGAAAGGCGCGAACCGTGTAAGGTACGGCTGAACAAATCGCGACCGAGACGGTCGGCGCCAAAGATCAGAAGAGGTACATCACCGTCAACTCCGATAAATTTGAGATTGGACGGTATCAGCCACAGGATTTTTCCTTGTTCACCACGAGTGAAAAACTTGACGTCGTACATGACCGACGTGTCGTCCGTGAATACCTGCCGAAACGTCGCCCGATCGACCGTCCGCGTGAGCCCATAGATGAACGGCGAACGAAACCTTCCCTCCTCCGTTCTGAACCGAATCCGTGTCGGGGGAGCGTTCTCGTACGCGGCAAAACGTTGTGTCGTACCGTACGGGCCAAAAAACTCGGCGAACATCGAAACGAAATACAATAAAGCAAGGACCGCGATACCGATCAAAGCCATCTTGTGTTTCTTGAATCGCCACCAGATCAACTGTCCCTGCGATGCGGTAAACCACTTTTCAAGTTCCGGTTCGCGGGACTCATCCACGCCGGCGAGCAGTTTCTCATCTGCCGAAGCAAGCGTACCTTCGTCTATTTTGGATTCCTTCACCGTAGCCATCCTGTTTTCACGAGCTCAATTTTTCCGTTCGTATCTGATTCGTGGATCGAGCCACGCTAATAACAAGTCGGAAATGAACGTACCGATCACCGTCAAGAACGCCAGAATCAAGACGATACTGCCGGCCAGATACATGTCCTGCGCGAGGGTCGCGCGCATCAGCGCGGGTCCGACAGTCTGCAAGTTCAAGACGATTGCCACGATAACCTGCCCGGAAATCAGACCGGGCAGAATCCAGCCGATCGTGCTGAACACGGGATTCATCGCGATCCGAATCGGATACTTGAACAACAGCTTGTTTTCGGCGAGCCCCTTAGCCCGCGCGGTCACGACGTACTGTTTTCGCAGTTCATCGAGTAATGTCGCGCGAAGGACCCTGATCAGGCCGGCGGTTCCCGCTATTCCGATTATCACGACCGGGACCCACGCGTTCCGCATTAAGTCGAGGACCTTTGCGAACGACCACGGTGCCTCGGCAAACTCGCGCGAAAAAAGCCCGGTGATCGCGACTCCCGTCGTCGAGTACACGATCCAGAGTACGACGAGAGCCAGTAGAAACGGCGGCATCGCGAGACCGATGAATCCGATAAACGTAAAGACGTAATCAAAAAGTGAGTACTGCCTCGTCGCCGAGATTATCGCGATCGGTATTGCCATTAACCAAACGAAAAACAGACTGGCAAGGCCGACCGCGAGAGTCATCGGCAATCGCGACGCAAGAACGTCGTTTACCGACCTCTGCCATTGAAACGACCACCCAAAATTACCTCTCAGAACGATTCCTCCGACCCAGATGAAGTACTGCTCGGTGACCGAGCGGTCGAGGCCGTACTGTCGAATCAGGCCCTCGATCTCGCGTTCGTCAAGCTCAACGCCGGAAGCCCGCAGGCTGCTGATGTACGTTGTGAGGTAATCGCCCGGGGGAAGCTGGATGACGATAAAAACGATAATCGAAATCAGGACCAAAAGGGGGATGATAATCAGAAACCGTCGGACGATATACGCTAACATACGCAATTCCCTTCCAGACCGCAGAAACCGGGATCCCGAAGCCGGAAAAAGGAGCCCAAGGTTAGATTTTGCGGAGTCATGATTGTGGACATGCCGGAAAACGGCAGACGAAAGAGATGCCGGGTCCCTCTCGGGACCCGGCCAGATCGCTAAGACTCATCGCATCAGTCGCCGTAAAAAACCATCTCTGCGGCGGACTGCGCCGCCATCGAACGGAACGAGTGCGCGACGTTCCTCAGGTTTGCCGGCCGAACGGTCGGGCTCACGACATCGTGCGCTACGGGGAACATCGGGACGTTCTCCATCATCCAGTCCGCGAGTCTCTTCTCGGCGGCTTCCGCACGCGCGGTTCCCATCCGGACCGTCCGAAGCTCGGTCTCGAGCTCGTACAGGTCCACGATCCAGTCCGGTGGCTCTACACCGCTCGCGCCATCCGTATTCAAGTACTCGTGCCACAGTCCACCCCACTGCATGCGCGTGTTCGGCATGAAGTCCCACGTGAGGTACGGCCAGTTGGTGTCGTCGAGCCAGTCGACGGTTGCAAACAGCTCGAACGCGTCGCGTCGTGCGACCCAGAGCTCGTTCGCGATTTGTCGGATCGGCGTCCGGATGCCTACTTCTTCGAGATCTGCACGGATCAACTCGACGATTCGCGCCCAGTCGGCGGCGGCTTCGTAGAACTCAAAGAACAACTCGAATCGCTCTCCGTTCGGCGCCAGACGGTAGCCTTCGGAGTCACGACGATTCATGCCCATCTCGTCGAGAAGCTGATTTGCTCTCGCCTTGTCGTGTCCACCCGGGAACCAGGGACTGGTTGTTCCCATTCCGAGGAAAACGACGTCGAGGTACGTCTGGTTGTCCATCGCGAGGTTGACCGCATGGCGGAATTTTCGATCGAGAACGACCGACTGCCACGTCGGGTCAGGATTGTTGTAGTTGAAGAACAACGCGATCGGAG
>PXBQ01000441.1 GCA_003566875.1 Spirochaetaceae bacterium
CCGCACTTTTTTTTCGTTTTCCACTGTTATCTCCTTCGCTCTCCGCCGTGCGGATGCGCTTGTTCGTAAATCCTCTTGAGTTTTCCGAGCCCGACGTGCGTGTAGATCTGCGTCGTAGAGATATTTGCGTGCCCAAGCAACTCGCCGACGACCCGGATATCGGCGCCCGCATCGAGAATATGCGTGGCGAAACTGTGCCTGAACGTGTGCGGTGAAACCTTTTTTGCGAGCCCCGCGTCGACTGCGCGTTTATGAATGATCATCGCCGCGCCACGCTGCGTGAGCCGCGTCCCGTTCTGATTAAGGATCAACGCCTGTTCGCCGGTCGTCGCTTTCGAGTGAACCAACGCAGCGCGCAGCGGCACGTACTCTTCGAGAGTATCGTGCGCCGACCCACCGAGAAAAACGACGCGGTCTTTCCGGCCTTTGCCGTGCACGAGAATCGACTTGCGTTTGAAACGGACGTCGCTGAGATCGACATTGATCAGCTCGGAAATACGACACCCGGTCGAGTACAGTATCTCGAGCAACAACCGATCGCGAACCGCAGCGAAATCGTGTCCGGGAAATCCAAGAATGCGTTCGATTTCCTCGCCAAACAGGAACTCAGGAAGATGCCTTCCGTTCTTGAGATTTCGGACCCCGTCGGTCGGATTGTCGTTACGAACGCCACGCTCGACGAGGAACCGGAAAAAGCCGCGCAACGTCGAGATCACCCTGTTTATCGAAGCGACCGACGCGTTCCTGCGCGACAGCGACGCGACGTATCGCCTGAGGCATCCTGTATCCGCCGATACACACGTCGACTCCGGCTCTTCGCGATCGAGCCACGCGGCAAAACTCCTGAGATCGCCCGCGTACGCCGCGACGGTCGCGTCCGAGAGATTCCGGATGGTCGAAACGTACGTCAAGTACGACTCAATATTCCATTCCACCGATCTCACCTCTGATCATCGCGGCTATCGTTGCCCCGGGGGCAGCGGGCGCCGATTCGTGTTCCGACGACGCATCGCCGATCGTGCCGTCACTCGGCGTACCCCTGTCGGGAAGACTCTCTATTCCCCACTCCTCGGCGATCTCGCCGGCGTTCCGGACGACGATGGCGCCGTCCTCGGCGAGCGTCGCGGTCCCGACCCCCGACTCTCCGGCCATTCCGTCGGCGTGCACAAAAATGTCACGCCCCTGTTCGAGCGCGAACTCGGCCGAAATGAGCGCTCCGGATCGCTCGGGTGCTTCAACGATCACGACGCCGCGCGACAGGCCCGTGATGATCCGGTTGCGCGCGGGAAAGTGATACTTGAGCGGGGGCGTCCCCGGGGGATACTCGGATATTAACGCACCCCCGGCGGCGAGTATCTCGCGCGCGAGCGGCTTGTTTTCCGGCGGATATACCGCATCGATTCCGTTTCCGAGCACCGCGACCGTCATCCCACCGCCGTCGAGACAGCCTTGATGCGCGGCAGTATCGATTCCGCGCGCAAGCCCCGACACGACGGGCAACCCGATTTCGGCGACCTCGCGCGCCGTTCGGTACGCGGCCGCACGCCCCGGCCGCGACGGCCTGCGAGTTCCAACGATCGAAACCGGTGGTCTACCACCGGGAGAGAGCGTACCGCGAAGAAAAAGCAGGTACGGGGGATCGTGAATCTCGCGGAGCACCGCGGGGTACGCGGCATCCCAGTACGACAGGGCCGATATCTCTCGGCGTTCAAGGTAAACACAGTCGGCTTCGGCGAGCGATATCGTGTACGAGGGGTCCCAAGCCGCTGCGTTGATCCGACGGCCGACGATATTCCTTATGTCGTCGAGCGAGAGAGTCTCGAAGAACCGAACCGAGCTCACGACATCGCGAACGATTAGCTTCTCACTCGTCGCGAGAAACGTCATTCTTGCGGTTGCAAGGTTGATGACTGTGTCGGCCCGGCTCATCTCACGCCCTCCGTCAACTCTCTTCGATTCCGCAGCGCCTGGTCGCGAATCGTGGAGTCGCGCGCGGTTCGGGCAATCTCGTCGTACACCTCGGCCGCCTCTTCGACGCGGCCCGTCATCACGTACGCACGCGCGAGTAGAAAACGAGCCTCGACGTGATCACGCGACCGCTCGAGTATCCTCGCGAGAAGTGGTAACGCGTCGGTCGGTCTGTCCAACTCAAACAGATACAACACGCTCAGACCGTACAACGCGTCGACGTAACCCGGGTCGAGCTCTATCGCGCGTCGGTAATATCGCTCCGATGCAGCCGTGAGCCGGTCGCTTTCGGCGGGTTCGAGCGCCGACCGCGCCGATCGCCCCGCGGCGACACCCGCGAGATACGAGAGAATCGGGTTCTCCGGCGCGATAAACACCGCGCGCTCGAGCGCCTCGAGCGCAGGACCGTACATCTCACGTTCGATGAAAGCCGACGCGAGCATACGCTGGAACACCGACACCTGCTCGTACGCGTTGACCATCTCCTCGATCCTCCGCTCGTACCGCTCGATGTCGCGCCTGAGCTCGACCACACGATCGTCGTCAATCTGCCGTCCCGTGTACGCAGGGTCTTCCATCGAAACGAGATCCTCGAGCCTTCGATCGACGTCACGACGACACGCGGACAGACCACCCGCGCTGAACACGACGAGGAGTATTATTACGGCTCGATAGATCGTCCTCATAGTAACTGTACGTATCCCTTTTTTTTCACGCTTCACGCCCGGATTCATCCGCGTGGATGAAACTCCGCGTGATACGTGCGCAGATCTTCTCGCCCGACATGCGTGTAGATCTGCGTGGTGTTAATATCCGCGTGGCCCAACAACTCCTGGACCGAACGCAAGTCAGCACCTCCGTCGAGAAGATGCGTCGCAAAAGAGTGTCGGAGCGTATGCACCTTCGCCGTGATCCCGGCTCGCGCGCGAATATCCGAGAATCTCTTCCACATCCCTTTACGCGACAACCCCTCGCCGCGATGATTCAAGAACAGCCGGTCGGACGTGTTGCCGCCGATCAAAGAGGGTCTCCCGCGCTGGAGATACTCCGAAAGCCAGTGCACCGCCTCGCCGCCGATCGGGACGAGCCTCTCCTTGTCACCTTTGCCGCGAACACGAACGAGTTTCTCGTTCAAGAACAGCTTCGAGACCGACAACTCGACGGCTTCGGAAATCCGGAGTCCGCACGAGTAGATCAGCTCGAACAAGGCGCGATCGCGCAAGCCGAGTGGGTCGGTCGTATCGATCAGATCGAGCAAACGTTCAACTTCTTCGATCGAGAGCACACCGGGAAGACGATGTTCGGCTTTCGGCATAACTATCGCATTCACCGGGTTATCGGAACGAATCCCCTCGAGATTCATGAAGTGAAACAACGACCGGAGAGCCGAGACGATTTTCGCGACCGTCCGGTCGTCGACCGGGTTTTCACCCGTGCGCCGAGTCATGAGGTACTCGATCACGTCGTCGGCCGTTGCGCAGGCGAGATCGGTGTCGCGTTCGCTCAGAAACGTCGCACACGATCTGCACGAGCGCAGATACGTCTCGACGGTACGCGGCGCGAGCCTCAACTCCGAGACGAGATACCCCTCAAACTGCAGCAGAACTGTCCGCGCCTTCATCGTACCCTACTGCCCGCCGCCGGGTATTTGCCGATACCGAAGTACCGCCGGAACCCCAAGTTCGTCGTCGGAGGCCGAGTCGTCGGCGTAGTGTTCGCGGGCCTTTTTCCCCCTACCGGTCGTCATCGAGACCCACTCATCGAGCGTGATATACTCCTCTTTTCGCTCTTTGGTCTCGGACTTTTCCGCGTGCGCGTTTCGATCGATATTGAAACCGGTCGCGATAACGGTGACTTTCGCCTCGCCGCCCATCGACTCGTCGATCGCGCTGCCGGCGATGATCAACGCATCCTCGTCCGCGCTCTCGGTGATGATGTTGAGGATCTCCTCGTACTCGGTAAGTGAAAAGTCGGGACCGCCGCAGACGTTCACGAGCAGCCCCTTGGCGCCCTCGATGCTCGCGTCTTCGAGAAGCGGATTGTTGATCGCACTCGTCGCCGCGTCGACAGCACGGTTGTCGCCCTCGCCGGATCCTATCCCCATCAACGCGTCGCCCTGACCACTCATGATCGTCTTGACGTCGGCGAAGTCGATGTTGATCTCGCCGGGTTTTGTGATCAAGTCGGAGATACCCTGAACGCCCTGACGCAACACGTCGTCGGCGATCCGGAACGCCTCGTTGATCGGCGTTTTTCGTTCGACGATCTTCAGCAGATGCTGATTCGGGATCGTAATGAGCGTGTCCACGGAGTCCCGGAGTTTCTCTATGCCCGCGGCCGCGAGTCGCAGTTTTCGCTGACCTTCAAAACCGAACGGTTTCGTCACGACCGCGACCGTCAGGATTCCGAGCTCGCGCGCGATTTGCGCGATCACCGGAGCCGCTCCGGTACCGGTGCCGCCCCCCATGCCCGCGGTGATAAACACCATGTCGGCGCCTTCGATCAGATTCTGGATCTCTTCGCGATCCTCGAGCGCGGCGTTTTCGCCGACTTCGGGTTTTCCTCCCGCGCCGAGCCCTCCGGTGAGTTTCGACCCCAGAGGAAGCCGTATCGGCGCGCTCGATCTCTGCAGCGCCTGCAGATCGGTATTCACCGCGATGAACTCGACGTTTGCGAGTCCCGTCGCTATCATTCTGTCGACGGCGTTACTGCCGCCGCCACCGACACCGATCACCTTGATAACGGTCGGGTTACGATACGTATCGTTCACCATTTCGCCGTCGTCGAGTATTTCAAACTTCATGTCCCCTCCCCCTACATGACTCGCTAGAAAAAGTTCTTCAACCACTTCCTCAAACCCGACACGGTCCCGGGTTTCTCTTTTGTTCGTCCACCACGCTCACGCGTGGCAACTGCCTCAGCTCCGAACATAACCAATCCAACCGCCGTCGCAAACCGCGGAGTTCTGTACTCGGAAACCACACCTCCGTGGTCGGCCGGAACGCCGATGCGCGCGGCCGTCTGGAACACATCCTGCGCGAGTTCCACCGCCCCGGGCAGAAGCGCGCCACCCCCGGTCAACACGACACCTCCGCCGATGTTCGCGAGGTACCCCTTTTTCTCGATCCGCTCGCGAACCATCTTGAATATCTCGAGCATCCGTGGCTGGAGAATCGTGCAGATATCCAGGCGCGAGACCGACAGCGGTGGCCGCCCGCCGACGCCGGGGATGATGACCGACTCGTCGTCGGGCTCGATCAAAGACGGATGGCAGCAGCCGGACTCACGCTTGATGCGTTCGGCGGCCTCCATCGGCGTCTTGAGCATAATCGAAAGGTCGCTCGTAACCTGCGCGCCCGCGACCGGTACGACGCTCGTGAAGTACGGCGCTCCGTCGAGGTACACGAGCACGTCGGTCGTTCCTCCGCCGAGGTCGATCACGAGCACTCCAAGATCTTTCTCGTCCTGCGAGAGAACCGCGCGAGCGGCCGCGAGAGCCTCGAGCACGATGTTGTCGACCGAAAACCCCGCGCGATTGACGCACTTGACGAGGTTCTGCGCGGCCGATACCGAACCCGTGATGATGTGCACCTCGGCCTCGAGCCGGACGCCGATCATGTCGATCGGGTCTTTCACGCCTCCCTGATCGTCGACGATGAATTCCTGCGGAATCACGTGGATGACCTCGCGGTCCATAGGGATCACGACGGCTTTCGCCGCGTCGATCACACGCTC
>PXBQ01000470.1 GCA_003566875.1 Spirochaetaceae bacterium
CGAGTGCACGTCGAGTGACGTCGCCTGATTGCGTGGCGACGCCGCGTTTGGCACACGCCGTGTCTTACGTTCGAGCGGACGAAGTCAGATTCGCGAGGATTTCACGGGCTTTGGTTCGGTGTTGCTTCGCGGCTTCCATCCAGCGGTAATACGGGGATGAGTAGAAGCCCGGCCGGGATTCCACCGGTTTTTTTTCGCTGATCGCGGCTTTGGCAAGAACCTCTTTTGTCAACCATTCGAGCTTCTCGTACGTCGACTCAAAGTTACCGAGGTCGGGCTCGTACGGATCGATCAGAGCGTCTTTTTTCCACGCGTTGCGGCGGTACTCGGGAGCCCCGCACTCGATTACGAAATCATAGACCTTTTCCTCATTCGATTTCCCTTTCCCGAGAAGACCGGACAAGTTGGCGATGACGATTTCGGCGTCCGCGAACGTGCGGCGATTGAACGTGCAGAGGTACTTGTAGATCACGCGCGCGGCGTCCAGGAATCTCTTGCGGTTGACGATACGGTCGTTTGGTCCTCTGAGCCGCGGGTCGGTCCAGATCTCATCGATCATATCCGGCGCACGACGCACGTGAGCGTGACCGATCGGCGGGACAACGGAGTTCGGGTCGACGGTATTCAATGTCTCATTCCTTCCGGAGAAGTTCTGGTGCGCCCACGTATCGGCAAAAGCGTGAAGCGCGATTCCGAGCCGGAAAAGATCGCGAGTCCGAAGCGCGGCGAGCAGGAGCTTTTTTGCGTTTTCTGAGTTCGGCGTTACCGCGTACGCGCTTTTCCTGCCGTCTTTTCGCAACGCGGCGGCCACGGTCGAGTCGCCCGGAACGAAGTGAAATGGTATCCAGATCTCCCACTCGTGCCGGGTATCCCAAAAGCCGTAGTGGTGCGTCGCGGTGGTGTCGTACATCGTTCGCCCGGTCGCGACACGGTACGAAACGAGGCACGTATCGGGCATCTGCGCGGCGTTCGCGAGTGTCTCGGCGTCGTTCGGCGAGAATCCGGCGTGAACCGCGAGGTAGTACGTGCCATAGAAGTGAAACTCGTGATTCATGGCGGGAGAATACCACTTTACGCGTTATGGCGGAATCCCGTTCGAGCTGGTAAACTGCACCGATGGAGTTTTTCTCGATCCCCGAGTCCGTGCGCGGTTTCGTTTTTGATATCGATCATACGCTGTACACGAACGAAGAGTACGGTCGCCATCAGACCCGTGTTCTCATTGAATCTCTCGCGCGAGAGAGAGGCGAGGACCGCGAAACGACCGAGACCGTTGTCAACGAGTATCGTTCTGAGTTTGCACGAAAGAACGGCGGTCGGACGCCGTCGCTCGGGAACACTTTTCTGGCGCTCGGAATTTCTATTGAGACGAGCGTTCGGTGGCGCGAGGAAAACATCCGGCCCGAGCAGTACCTTGGCCGCGACGAAGAGTTGGCCGCGGCGCTCGAGCGGCTCGCGCGCGAGTACGGTTGCATCGCGGTCACGAACAACCCGAGTGAAGTCGGCCGACGGACGCTGCGCGCGATCGGACTGCAGGCTTTCTTCATCGACGTGATCGGGCTCGATCGGTCCGGCGTCTCAAAGCCGAGTCCACGGCCGTTTGAACTTGCCTCGAGCGTTCTCGGAGTGGATGCCGGCTGCATCGTATCGGTCGGCGACCGCTTTGAGGTTGACATTGAACCGGCTCTCGCCGTTGGGATGGGTGGCGTTCTTGTCACCGGTGTCGACGACACCGTCGCGACGATCGCGTATTTCTTGACGCGAATGGGTTCTGCGCCTATAAGTAGTGATCCTAACGCCGTGGAGGACAGCGAACAATGAAACACGAAATATATGAGGCCTTTGCCAACGCGATCGTCAGACTCGCGTCGTGCTCGCCGCACGCCGGTAAAATGTTCCAGCACCTCGACGTCGTGGTCAATCCGGCCGCAGGTGGGTTCGCGCGCCGACGGAAGCTTACTCCGGCGCTCGAGATCGCCGTGCGACGCGCCGACGAGCATCCGAGCGCCGACGTTTTGCCGCATGCGCTGCATTTGACTCAATACCCGTTTCACGGCCGCGTTATCGGTCATGAACTGCTCGACGCAATTCGTTCCGACGAGACGCCGCGTCTTATCGTTATCGCGGGAGGCGACGGCACGCACTCGGAGGTTATGTCGGCGTTGGTCGGTCTGCCTCATGAACTCTCGCGCAGATTCCATGTGTTCCGTGTCCCGATGGGCAGCGGAAACGACGGTGCCGATGCATTCGATATAGAGGCCGCGTGCACGGCGCTGTTCGGCGCATCACAGGCGGTCTTGGCACCTGCGGTGAGAGTGTCGGCGACGGGGTTGGAGCCGATGTACTCGTTCAACGTCGCGTCGCTCGGGATCGACGCGTTCATCACCGGTACCGTGAACAAGCTGAAGAAAGTCGTGCCCGGCGACGCGTACAAGGTCCCCGCGGATCTTGCGACTCTTTTTTACGGACCGGTGTTCGGCGTCGGTGAGATGACCGTCTCACTCGGTCCCGCGGGGGATCCGGTGGAGGTACTAAGCGACCGGTTTATCCTCGTCGCGTTCGGCGCATCGGGCTACAGGACGTACGGCGATCATAAACGAATCCTTCCGGGCGACGAGAACGTCTGCGCGATTCGCACCGATACGCTGGTCAAACGTATAGCGCTTAAGAGTCGGATTTACTCGGGTGAACACACGAGCGATCCGTTGGTCGTGATGCGAAAATCCGATCGGATCGAGGTGGGGTATAACCGGAAGATTGCGGTGCAGTGCGACGGCGAGGCGGTTTGGCTTAGGCCGGAAAACTTCCCGGTAGTTTTTGAGAGGCTCGACCATTCGGTCCCGGCGATTCACGCGAAGTCGTAGTACACGAGTTCGCGCGCGAACCCCCGAAACCCGAGGTCGTCGACGGCAGAGACTTGGTCTTTGTACGAGTCGGGGTAATGCATTAGGTACGTGCGTTTGCGGTCCGCCGCCGGGAGCGACGCGACCTCGTCGAGCGATGCGTGAATTCCTCCCGTGAAGAACTGCACGTCGTGGAAAATCGTTTCAAAGTCGAATTTCGAGCCGAAGGCCGGAACAAGGTCAGCGTCAAACTGCGTGTCGCCCGTGAAAAGAATCCGGTCGTCGATGATGAGACCATAGCTTATTTGACTATCTAACCAGCTCGTCGCCTGCTGCGGGTAGTGCCGCGTGCGGAAGATCTTCAAATCGATCGAGCCGATCGAGACCGTACGGGTATCGCGGGGAAGCCCTCGCACTTTTCGCGGCCGAACTACGTTCCAGAAGTCGCGAAAGCGTAGTTCCTTGCCGTTGTGACGTTCGTTGTGTTCTGCGCCTCCGCGCAACGACTCGGTCCAGAGCACCTGCTCGTACTCGGGTGTGATGACGACCCTCGGTTTCTTCCGTGCGACGTACCGAGCCGTCAGCATCGCTTCTTCGAGACCACCGACGTGGTCGGCGTGCGAGTGCGTAATCAAGAACGTCTCGACCGCGGAGATCGGAACGCCGTGATCGAACAGGACTCGAGGGGTTTTCGTGCCGCAATCGACGAGCACGTGGTCATCACCCTTGATGATGAGAATGTTGTTCTGATTGAGAGTCTTTGCAAACGCCGCGCCACACCCGAGGAAAACGATACTCAGACGGCCGTCGTTGTGTAGATCAATTTTTTTCTTCTTCAGTTCGCGCGTCGTCATCGGGTATCCCTATGACTACGATCGGCCAAAAAACGCCCGGTATTGAGGTAACACCGCGGAGACGACACGGATAGATCGGATTTGCCGGTCAAACCCAGTTTTTTTTCAGGAAACGGACGACCATGTGAACGCGTGCCGCGGCTGCCGTGTCGTTTCGGATTGTGTGCGTGATGTCACAGTTGTACATGACGAACCCGCCCTGTTCGACCGCCGCGCTCTTCTCCCCGGCAATTACGGTCACGGTACCGCTCAAAACCGTGAGGTACTCCTCGGTACCCGGGGCGTGCGGCTGCGACGTCAGGACCGAGTTTGGCGACAGCTCGAGTAGGTACACCTCGAGGTCTTCCGCCATCTCGATCGGTGACAAGACTTCGATATGCGGACCACCGGCGGTGTCGAGCACGGTCGTCTCGTCCGCGTTGATCGAACGGAACTTGCGGACGCGTTCCTTCCCACCTTTTATGATGTCATTGAGTTCGACTTCCAGCCCGCGCGCGATCTTCCATACGGTCGCGATCGTGGGGTTTACCTTTTCAGACTCGATCTGCGAAAGCATCGCTTTCGAGACTCCGCTGCGTTCGGCGAGCGTGTCGAGTGTCAACGATTGGTCTTTGCGGATCTTCTTTATCGTCGCTCCGATCAATGGTGGGTTGTCCGTGCTCATTCTTTCCTCCGGGATACGCCTTGACGGGTGACACGTGTCCAGTATACTGTACCTGTGTTCACTATAGTGAACACGAGAATTCGCGTCAAGGTGGACACGATGAAGATATTGGTAACCGGTGCACTCGGTCAACTCGGCTCGGAGCTCGTTCCGGCTCTTCGTTCGTTGTACGGCGCGTCGAACGTCGTCGCTTCGGACGTACGCGCCGACGCGAATCAGGAGGTGGCTACATCCGGACCGTTTGAGCCGCTCGACGCGCGTGACGGAGTCGCGATGGGCGATATTGTGCGTCGTCACGGCATTCGCAGGATCTACCACTTGGCGGCGCTGCTCTCGGCGGTTGCCGAGCGCGAACCGCAGCGCGCGTGGGATATCAACATGAACGCGTTGTTCGCGGTGCTCGAAGTCGCACGGGAGAACTCGTGTTCGGTCTTCACTCCGAGTTCGATCGGAGCGTTCGGGCCTAACACGCCGAAGGACTACACTCCGCAGGACACGATCCAGCGTCCGACATCGATGTACGGTGTAACGAAAGTCGCAGGAGAGCTGATGTGCGATTACTACTCGCGCAAGTACGGCACCGACACGCGCGGAGTACGGTATCCCGGGATCATCTCGAACAAGACGCTACCGGGCGGCGGGACAACCGACTACGCGGTCGAGATCTACTACGCGGCGGTCGAAAGTGCGCGGTACGATTGTTTTCTTTCGGGTAACACGTATCTCGACATGATCTACATGCCCGACGCGGTGAAGGCCGCGATCGACGTGATGGAGGCGGACCCCGCGAAACTCCGACATCGAAACGCGTTCAACGTCACGGCGATGAGCTTCTGTCCGGAAGAACAGGCCGCGTACATCCGGAAACACATTCCTGATTTCGAAATCACGTACACGATCGACCCGGTACGCCAGTCGATCGCCGATTCGTGGCCGAACTCGCTCGAAGACTACGCGGCGCGCGTCGAGTGGGGGTGGTCGCCCGAACACGACCTTGAGACGATGACGGCGGACATGCTGAACGTACTGTCGACACGCCGGTAGCTACCCCAAAGACCGTCTCTTTTCCCTCCTCATTTTTTTTTTTAACTCCATCTTGACACGGCCACACGTGGCGTGTATATTTTCATCGAGATTTTGATGATTCAAAGTTCATATGATGAACTATGCTATAAGGAACTTCTATGAAACGAATATTACTTACCTGCGTGTTTTTTCTCTGTCTGGTGAGCGCGGCGTTCTCTTCCGGTCGAACCGAAGAAGTGCCGGGGTTCTCTTATCCATACTCGATCGTCACGACGACCGGAATGATCGGCGATGTC
>PXBQ01000194.1 GCA_003566875.1 Spirochaetaceae bacterium
CCGCCGATGACGATCCCGAAGATGATCAGCAACATCGGCCCCGCAAACATCGCGATCGCGCTGCAGTACTTCGGACCGTGTTACGCGATCGCGACCGCGTGCGCATCGGGAGCCGACGCGATCGGCGCCGCGGCGAACTACATTCGCACCGGCGCGTGCGACGTCATGGTCGCCGGTGGCGTCGAGGCGTGCATCACGCATCTCGGGATCGCCGGGTTCAACGTGATTCAGGCGCTCAGCACACAGTACAACGATACACCCGAGAAAGCGTCACGTCCGTTTGACAAGGACCGAGACGGCTTCGTGATCGGCGAAGGTGCGGGAATCGTTCTGCTCGAGTCGCTCGAGCACGCCGAGAAACGCGGCGCGCGGATCTACGCCGAACTCGGCGGGTACGGGATCACGAACGACGCGAACCATCTGACGCAGCCGCACCCGGAGGGCCGCGGCGCGATCGCCGCGATGAAGATGGCGCTCGCCGGCGCGGGCCTGGAGCCCGAACAGATCCAGTACATCAACGCACACGGCACATCGACCCAGATAAACGATCCGATCGAGACCGCCGCGATCAAGGCCGTGTACGGCGCACACGCGCAAAAGCTCAAGGTGTCGTCGACAAAATCGATGACCGGACACCTGGTCGGTGCGGCCGGTGCGGTCGAGGCGATTATCTCGACGCTCGCGATCAGGGATCAGTACGTCCCGCCGACGATCAACCTCGACAACCCCGACCCCGCGTGCGACCTCGACTACGTTCCCCACGTCGGCATCTCGACCCAGGTCGAGAACGTTATGTCGAACTCACTGGGATTCGGTGGCCACAACGGCGTTCTCGTGATCAAGACGTTCAGTTAAGAGCCCGCGCTCACCGTCCCGCGGGACTCGGCAAACCGAGACGGTCCTCCCATCCGAGATAGAGAATCAGATCGAACATCCCGAAACGGTCTCTCAGGTACGGAACGTACCTGAGGGATGTCGTCACCGCCTCCGCGGAGATACCGGCCGACGCCGGTGTGAGCGGGAATCCGGCGGCGCCGAGCGCACCGATCGCGGTTTCGAGTTCCGGAAGCAGCGTCTCCGCGCGTTCGATAATCGACTCGGCCGACGCGAGAAACCGGGCGACGCGCCGTCGCCGCTCATCGAGCGGAACCGGCCCGCCGGTCTCGGCGATCATTTTTGCACGGTACGGAGCGACCAATCGGTCGAGTGACGAAAGATGATCGTACGGTTCGACCACGTCGCGATCGGGATCGGGCATACCGCGGCGGAGCTGGTCGAAAAACCCGACGTAGAACGGGAAAACCGTCGCGGCGGCGATCGCGACGAGCAGACCGTGGTAGTCGTAGCTCTCGACGCCGACGACACCGGCCATCTCCCAGAAATGCGCGATCGTGTGTTCGGCCGAGGCCGCGGGACGGGAGTTCCCGGCCGCACGCATCGCTAGGCCCGACGTGAGAACGGCGTCACCGAGCGCACGAGCCGCCGCGGCGTCCGGGCGGGCTCCCGACGGAAGCGACTGAAACGCCGCGACCGCGCGGCGCGCCGAGTCGAGCGCGAACGACGCCTCGCGCTCGCTGTACGGCTCTCCGGTCACGAGCGACGCGATGAACCACTCGAGGTACGCGAAGTACTTCGCAGTCAGATCGCCGACCCCCGAGAGAAACAGGACCTGCGGTGCCGCGGCCATCACGTCGACGTCGCAAACGACGAGCGACGACGGTGTAGCGGGTATTCCGTTATGGTACCCGTCCACGCGGATTGCCGACTTCGCCGAGGTGTACGCGTCGACCGACGGCGCGGTTGCGACGCACCAGTTCGGCACCCCGGCGAGATACGACACCCTCTTTGCGATGTCGCTGATCGTCCCACCCCCGATCGCGACGACGAGTCCCGCCTTCGCCGCGATGACGTCGCATGTGATCCGCTCGACGAGAAAGTCGTCGGGGACCACGCGCGGCGTTCCGGGCAGAGGCGAGCACGCGGCTACGCGTCTCTCCGAAGCGGGCGTGGTAGACGAGGCGAGCGACGAGAGCGCCGCGCGCAACGGGAACGCGGTGTCGGTGTTCTCGTCGGAGATGATCCAGACACCCGTGCCCGCCGGAAGAGAAGAGATGCGCCGCGCGACGGTCTCTAGGCCGTCGCTGCCCAGGATTATCTCCGGCGGCGGCACGACGTCGCTGCCAAGACGCTCGATGTACGACTCGAAGAACTGCACGGGATGGTCCGGTTACTCGCCGTCGACGAGGAATCTTTCGGCTTCGAGCGCGGCCATACAGCCCGAGCCCGCGGCCGTGACCGCTTGCCGGTAGACGTGATCCTTGACGTCACCACACGCGAACACACCCGGTACGTTCGTCACGGTCGAGTCGGGTTTTGTGATGATATACCCGGTCTCGTCGGTCTCGAGTTGCCCGTCGAGGAACGCGGTGTTCGGCACGTGACCGATCGCGAAGAACAGCCCGCCCGCTTCGATCACGCTCTCTTCGCCCGTTTTCACGTTCTTGATCTTCACGCCGGTCACGGTCTTGTCGCCGAGCACCTCGACCGCGACGGTGTCCCAGTGCACCTTCACCTTCTCGTTGTCAAAAACGCGCTTCTGCATCGCCTTCGACGCGCGGAGTTCATCGCGCCGATGCAGGAGGTGCACCGTCGTCGCGAACTTCGCGAGGTACGTGCCTTCCTCGCACGCGGAGTCACCGCCGCCGATCACGACGAGCGGTTTGTTGCGGAAGATCGGCAGCGCGCCGTCGCACACAGCACAAGCCGAGATCCCTTTTTGCCAGTACTCCTCTACTCCCGGGAACTCGAGCTTCTTCGCGGTCGCGCCGGTTGCGACGATCACGGTCTGCGCGACGTACTCGCCTGAGTCCGCGGTTACCGTGAACGGCCGGCGCGAGAGGTCGAGTCTCGAGACGGTCTCGGTTTTGATCCGTGTCCCGTGTTTCACCGACTGCGCGCGCATACGGTCCATGAGGGTGGGGCCGTCGATACCTTCGGGAAAGCCCGGATAGTTCTCGACCTCGGTCGTCGTCGTGAGTTGACCACCCGCGGCGACACCACCGGCCATGAATCCTTCGAACAGAAGCGGTTCGAGTTCGGCGCGCGCGGCGTAAATCGCCGCGGTGTGCGCTGCCGGGCCCGATCCGATGATGATAACCTTCTCGGTTTTTTTTTCGCTCATGGGTTTTTGCTCCTTGACTTGGTAATCGCCTTTCCAAACGGTATTTTCGCGATCTCGACGATCGCGAACAAGCCGAAACCGCATGCAAACATAATGCCCCACTCGGTGAGGCCGATCGGCGCGGTTCCGAACAGTGTGTTCATGAACGGAAGGTACGAAAAACCCATCTGCAAGACAAGCACCGCGATCGACGTGGCCCAAACGTATCGTGTCGCGATAAGCCCCTTCCGGGAGAACGACGTCTCGGTCATGAGCCGGCTGTTGAACAGGAAGAAGATCTCCCCGATGATCAAAGCGTTCACCGCGATCGTGCGGGCGGTCTCGATCTCGGCACCGTTGGCGCGGAACGATGCGAAGAGGCCGAATGAGATTGCCATGAGCAGGAGCGACACAAAAGCGATCATCGCGAGGAACGCGCCCGGAACGAGAGCTTCGCCGGGGTCGCGCGGCGCGCGCTTCATCACGTTCTTCTCCATCGGCTCGAACGCGAGCGAGAGAGCGAGCGTCACGGCGGTCACCATGTTCACCCAGAGAATCTGCGCCGGGGTTATCGGGAGCGTGCGGCCAAGGATGATCGCGGCGACGATGATAAGCCCTTCACCGCCGTTTGTCGGTAGAAGGAAGAGCAGCGCCTTCTTGAGGTTGTCGTAAACGGTACGGCCTTCCTCAACCGCGTGCGCGATCGACGCGAAGTTGTCGTCGGCGAGCACCATCTCGGCGGCCTCCTTCGCCGCCTCGGTTCCTTTGATCCCCATCGCGATCCCGATGTCGGACTTCTTGAGCGCCGGCGCGTCGTTCACTCCGTCGCCGGTCATCGCGACGATGTACCCGTGTTTCTGAAGCGCCGTGACAAGCCGCAACTTGTGTTCCGGTGAGACGCGCGCGAAGACGTCGACACGGTTGACGAGCTCCGGAAGCGCGCTGTCCGGCGTCTCCTCGAGCTCGATTCCGGTCACGACCGTCTTCCCGTCGCCGATCCCGAGCTGCGCGGCGATGCTGCGCGCCGTGAGCGCGTGGTCACCGGTAATCATCTTGACTTGGATCCCCGCGTCGTGGCACTCGCGAACCGCCGTTATGGCCTCTTCCCGCGGCGGATCGATCAACGCGACGAGCCCGAGAAACACGAAACCCTCGCGCGCGTCGTCGTGGCCGATATCGTCGACGTCCTTGTCGACGTCCTTGTACGCGACCGCGAGCACGCGGTTTCCGTCGTCGGCGAGTTCTTCCTCGCGTTCCTTCCAGGCCTCCGCGTCAAAACCTGCCTCTCCGTCGGCACCAAGAACGCGCGCGCACCGTTCGAACACCCGCTCGGGAGCGCCTTTGAGAAAAATTTTGCGCGCACCGTCGGACTCGCGTGCATTCAGAGTCGCCATGTACTTGTGCTCGGACTCAAACGGGATCGTGTCGACGCGTTTCCAGGCCTTCTCGACCGTGTCCGCGTCGCAGCCGGCTTTTGCACCGAGCGTGAGAAGAGCACCCTCGGTCGGAAGTCCTTCGACGACCCAGTCGTCGTCGTATTGGCGCAGCCGGGCATCGTTGCAAAGCACGACCGCGCTCAGAAGCTGATCGAACGGCGTGTCGCCGTTGGGGTCCGCGGTCGCACCACCGTTAGCGCCGTCAGCGCCGGCATCGCCGTCGTTGTCCGCCGCGGTGACGCTTCCGTCGGGAGCGTACCCGACGCCGTTCGCCGCGTACGCCCGGTCGACCGCGACGATCCGCACCGCGGTCATCTCGCTCCGTGTGAGCGTGCCGGTCTTGTCCGAGCAGATCACCGTTACCGCGCCGAGCGTCTCGACGCCGGGCAGTCTGCGGATGATCGCGTTGCGTTTCGCCATGCGCTGAACGCCGATCGCGAGGATGATCGTCATGATCGCGGGAAGCCCTTCGGGGATCGAAGCGACCGCGAGTCCGACGACCGCGAGGAAGATCTCGTCGAGCGGCATGCCCGCGACGAAGTAACCGACGACAAACGTTATCGCGGCGATCACGAGGATCACCGCAGTGAGATACCCGCCGAACTGCGCGAGCTGACGCGTGAGCGGCGTCGAGAGCTGCTTAACTTCGGACAACATCTCGTTAATCTTGCCGAGTTCGGTCCCGGCCCCGGTCTCGGTCACGACGCCGGTCCCCTGCCCGGACACGACGAGCGTCCCGGAGTACGCCATCGACGTACGGTCGCCGAGCGAAGCTTCGGCGTCGACCGCGTCGGGTGTCTTCCCGACCGCCTCTGACTCGCCGGTAAGCGACGCCTCGTTCACGCGCAGATCCTTCGCTTCGATGATCCGAACGTCGGCCGGAACCCGGTCGCCCGACTTGATAAAAACGAGGTCACCGGGGGCAACGTTCTCGGCGTCGATCTCGTGTTTCTTTCCGTCGCGGATCACGGTCGCGTGCAGCGACAGCATGTTTCGTACCGCGTCGAGCGCCTTCTCGGCCTTGCCCTCCTGGATGTACCC
>PXBQ01000128.1 GCA_003566875.1 Spirochaetaceae bacterium
CCTGAGATCGTCGATCGCGCGACGATCACTGCAATCGTAGAATATCACGGATGAAGTCGTCAACGCCGATGAATCCGCGACGGTCGCGTATCCACTCGGCGGCGCGAACCGCCCCGAGCGCAAAACCCGCACGCGACCGCGCGGTGTGGTGTATCTCGATCGTATCGGCCGCCGAATCGACGTACACCGAGTGGACCCCAGGCACCGAGCCGCCGCGACTCGAAGTCACGTGCAGTTCGTCGGACTCGATTTTGCGATGCGCGGTTTCGGTCATAACGCGGTTTTTCCGCGCCAAGGTCCGGATCACGCGGTCGGCCGCGGTTAGCGCGGTCCCCGACGGACTATCCTGTTTCATCGCGTGGTGGATCTCGCGGAGGAAGATGTCGTACTCGGGCGCCTCGTTGAGGATGCCCGAGACGTACTGCGTGAGCGCGAAAAAGATATGCGCGCCGATCGAGAAGTTCGATCCGTGTACGTAGGCGATTCCGGCCCTGTTTACGATCGCGGCGATCGTGTCTTTTCTGTCGTCCCACCCGGTTGTCCCGACAACCGCCGAAATACCCGCCCCAGCGTACGCGCTCGCGTTCTTCTCGATCGCGTCGGCGAGCGAGAACTCGATCGCGACATCGGCGCCGTTCAGCGTGTCGGGGGTCGCTTGTTGGTCGGCCGCGTCCGGCGCGGCCGGGTCTATTCTCGCCGTGATATCGTGGCCACGCGCGGCCGCGACGGCCTCGACCTCGTGGCCCATCCGACCGTAACCGACGATCGCGATCCTCACGAGACGCCCTCCTGGCACAGCGTTACCGCCGCGGTCGTAACGATGTCGTCGACCGAACATCCGCGCGAGAGGTCACTGACGGGCTTCGCAAAACCCTGTAAGAACGGCCCGTACGCTTCGGCGTTGGCGAGTCTCTGCACGAGTTTGTACCCGATGTTACCGGAGTTGAGATCGGGGAAAACCAGAACGTTGGCTTTGCCTCCAACCGGCGATCCCGGCGCCTTCTTCTCCGCAACGTTCTCGACGATCGCCGCGTCGGCCTGGAGTTCGCCGTCGACGACGAGGTCGGGCGCGTTCTTCTTCACGATCGCAAGCGCCTCGGTCACCTTGTCGACCGACGCACTCGAAGCGGAGCCTTTCGTCGAGAACGACAGCATCGCGACGACGGGTTCCGCTTCGAGGAAGTCGCGGCACGATGCGGCCGCGGAGATCGCGATCTCCGCGAGTTGCTCCGCGGTCGGATCGGGTATCGTCGCGCAGTCCGAAAAGACCATGTGACCGTCGACTCCCCATTTGGAGTCGTTCAGGTTCATTACGAAGCACGACGATGCGTACTTTGTGCCCGGTCGCGTCTTGATTATCGTGAACGCGGCAAGAAGCACGTTACCGGTCGCGTTCTCGGCGCCCGCGACCATCGCGTCGCACCGACCGAGCCGGACCATCATCGCGCCCCATTTCAGCGGTTCGATAATCTCGGCTCTCGCGGCGTCTTCGGTCATCCCTTTGTGTTTTCGCAGCTCGTAGTACTCGTGCGCGTACGCGGTTAACTCCGGCGCGCCGGCGGGCGTGAGCACTTCGATACCCTCGAGCGAGACACCGTTCTCGCGCGCGACCGAGCCGATCTCGTCGTCGCTGCCGAGCAGTGTGACCGACGACGCGAGTTTGTCGTCGATCAGGATACGTGCGGCCTTGATTGTACGGGGTTCGGTTCCTTCGGGCAGCACGAGTTTTTTCGCCAAACCGCGCGCCTTTTCCTTCATTCGATCGACAAACGCCATTTTTTATACCTCGGATTCGGTGTGGATTGAGTTACTATACCACATCGCTCGGAGCGTTAAAACCGGATTGTGAGGGTCGGCAAAAACCGTTATCATCCGCTCATGACTGTCGGCGTGTACGGCCTCGGGCGATTCGGTCGATTTTGGACCGAGCTTCTTGCAAAAAAATTCGACGTCGTGTGTACCAATCGTTCACCCGACAAATCGACTCCGGCCGGTGCCCGTCGGTGTGCTCCAGCCGAGTTCTCGCGATGTGACGCTGTTTTTCTCTGTACTGCGATTTCCTCGATCGATGCGGTCACGCGCGAACTCGCGCCGCTTCTCTCGCCCGGCACGACCGTCATCGACACGTGTTCGGTCAAGGTGTATCCGGTGCGGCTGATGGAGGAAAACCTGCCGAGTTCGATACGGCTAATCGCCTCGCACCCGATGTTTGGACCGGATTCGGGGCGTAATGGGGTCGAGACGCTTCCGATGATCATGTGGCCGGTGCGATGCCCCAGTGAGGTTTTTGAACACTGGAAGAACGTTTTTGCGTCGTACGGCCTCGACGTCGTCGAGATGTCACCGGCCGATCATGACGAAGAGGCCGCGTACACGCAGGGAATTACGCATCTCGTCGGTCGGGTTCTCAAAGAACTCGGGCTCAAGCAGAGCCGGATCGGGACTCTCGGGTACCGGAAGATTCTCGATGTCATCGAGCAGACCTGCAACGATCCGATGCAGCTCTTCGTCGATCTTCAGGTCCACAACCCGTACACCGACAGGATGCGCGCCGATTTTCGGTCCGCTTTGGGCGACGTCGTTCGCGCAATCGAAGACGGAAAGGAGTCGAATGACGGCCTGCGAGCGGATTGACAGCGGAGCGGCCCGCGGCTACCATGCACGTATGTCCGATCTGCGTGTCAAGACAATCGACGAGGCCGAGATAGATACCGTTCTCGCCGAGGATATCGATTTCGACGGGGAAATGACGTTCGAGAACAACCTTCTCGTGAAGGGCTCGTTTAAAGGTGGGATCCGGTCGGCCGGTGACCTCTTTATCAGCAAAGGTGCGGTTGTCGAGGCGACGGTCGAAGCGGCGACGGTATCGGTGAAGGGGCGGATCATCGGCGATATTCACGCGCGGAATCGGCTTGAGTCGTTCGCTGCGTCTCGAATCGACGGAAATATCACGACCCCGAACCTCATTATGCAGAGTGGTAGCGTCTTCAACGGCACATGCTCGATGACGCCGACGGAGGACGACGGTGAGGCGACGGGTGAGATCTCGTAGAGTCGTCGTGGCCGCCGTCGCGGGCGTGTTCCTCACGGTCTCCGCGTTTGCGCAACAGGACCTCCCCGACGCGCTCGAGTTGTACCGCGCCGGCGAGTACACGCGTGCGGTTGAGGTTACACTTCAAGAGCTTGAACGCTCTCCGCGCAACATGAACTCGTACACCGTGCTCGGGTGGAGTCTGATCGCGCTCGGGCGGTACCAGGATGCCCTGCGATACGGTGCGGCCGGCCTCGCGATAAGTCCCAGCGACCATAGAATAGTACAGATTATCGGAGAAGCGCACTACCGGGCCGGCAACTACGCGTCGGCGCTCGAATACCTCGAACGGTACGTCGTAATCGCGCCGAGTGGGCTTCGGATCGGACTCGTGTACTACCACATGGGCGAAATTCTGATTCAGTTTGCCGAACACCACGCCGCGGATATTGCTCTGACTACCGCGGTGCACCACGTTCCGAACAACGCCGAGTGGTGGGCCCGGTTGGGATTTGCACGCGAGAGCGCGCAGGAGTACCCGCACGCGCTCGCCGCGTACGACCGCGCCTTGTCGATCAACGCGGCGCATTCGGCGGCGATCCAGGGCCGTACTCGTGTCCGGAACATCGTCGACTGACCGCTCGCCGGCCTACCGGTCGCTCGGCGGCGTGTTTTTTTTCGATTTGTGAGGTACAATATAACCGAGTGCGGTCCGGCAATCCGCCGCCGATGAAACAAAAAAAAGTAGTCACCACTAAACATTCGCGCGGAAACGCGTGGAACCGGAGGCTTGATGTGAAAATATATCTAAAACAAAGGGTCACGATCGTGAGTGCGATCGTCGTAGCCGTCATTGCCCTCGCCGGGTGCGAGGACATTTTCCGAACGAACATGTTCGAACGGTTCGTACCCGAAGCCGACGTCGATGCGATGCTGGGTTCGGAGAACCCGGTGGAACAGATCGCCGACGCGATCGAATCGCCGCGGTTCATTCAGGGGTTGATCGACGATCCCGAGGAGAAAGAAAAAGTCGTCGAGAAGCTGACCGATACGTACAACAGTGACGACGCGACCGACGACGACAAGAAACTCGCGTCGCTGACGCACGCGACGATCGAGCTCGAGACGACGCTCGCCGGAGAGGTTGTCGACAGCTTCGCTCGGGCGATGATGGACGCTGAAGAACCCGACGACGACGCAGATCCGCTCCAGGAAGTGCTGAAAATATTCCCCGACTCGGCGACCGAAGACCTTGACACGTTCACGGAGACGATCAAGGCGCTCAAAGCCGCTTCGAGCGCGTACACGGTGTACGGCAGCACGATCGAAGACGGCGAGGTGGTCGACGGTGGGCACGCGCAGAGCGCTCTCGTCGCGTACATCGCCGACTCGGTGTTCGAGACCGACGACGATATCGGGGCGTTTTTCAAGTACTACATCGCGGAAGAGGAGGGTGCCGAGAAACCCGCGCTCTCGACCGGTTTTTTCGATGATCTCGAGGACGAGAACACCGAGGATCCCGCGGCGCAGTCGGTTCGGAAGATGCTGGAAGGCTCGGGTTTGGGGTTCCTGCTCGGTTCGCCGGACGATGAAGCATGAGGAGCACAACGATGAAAACCACTAGACCTGTTTCAGTTTTGCTCGTAATGCTGGTTGGAGCACTTGCATTTGCCGCGAACGTCTTCGCAGACGAACCGATTCGTGAGCGCCCGCTGCAGATTCTCAACCCCGTCGTGATGGGGCAGGGCGGTTCGTTCACCGCGAATGCAACCGGGTACCCGAGTCTCTTCACGAACCCTGCCGGGTTCGGCTCCTCGCGCGGTCACTTGACGATCGCGTCGATCAACCCATGGTTTCACACGTTACCGGACAATATCCCCGAGTTGATTCGCGCGATCGAGCTCATGGGCGACGACGAGGGTGACGAGGAGATGTTCGATTTTCTCGTCAATGAGATCACTACAAACGGTCTCGGACTCGGTTTTGCCGGTGGGATCGGGTACACCGGGCGTGGACTCGGGCTCGGCGTGACGGTTGCCGGCGACGCGTTCATATCGGGTAGGCCTTTCCCGTTCGGGGTAAAAGGCGTGATGACGTCGGAAGTGAGTCTCGTCGGTGGCCTGGCGCTGCCGATCACACTCGGGCCGGCTCGGCTCTCGCTCGGCGCGAACGTCCGTCCGTTCATGCGCGTTCACGCGCCGATGGGATCCGCCGAGGTCGCCGCGCTTCTGGGCGGCTTATTTGAAGAAGACAACGAGTCCGACGATCCGTTCGGTAACCTCACCGCGTTGAACGGGTTCGGGATCGCGATCGACGCCGGGCTGATCGCCGATTTTTCGGCGTTGAGCTTCGGCCTCTCGGTTCGTGACCTTGGTAATACGCGGCTGAACTACTCGCGCGACTCGATGAGCGACGTCCTCGACGCGTTGGACGCCGGTGGATTGCCGCCGGCGGCGACCGATCAAGACGGCGCTCGGTACGTCGACGACACGCACGTAATACCGATGCGCGTGAACCTTGGGGCCGCGTTTCGGCCGATTTCCGGGCCACTCGCGGTACTGTTCGATCCCGTGATTCATGGGCAGATCACCGACGTGTTC
>PXBQ01000117.1 GCA_003566875.1 Spirochaetaceae bacterium
GCCGAGTGATCCTGGTTTTGAGGAATTACGCGTTGGTAGTTCGGAAACTGGGCTTCGATTAGCGCGGAAGATATCTTCTGATTATCGAACTCGAAGAAAATACTTTTTTCTGTTACGGCAATTTTTATCAGGCCCTCGCCCGAAGCGAGTTTACGGATCAGCGCAAGGACTTTAGGTGGAATGATAATACCAGGAAATTCGATCACGGGGTTTTCAGGACTCTTTGCGATTAACGAGAGTCGGCGCCCGTCGGTCGCGACCATAACGAGTTTTCCGTCGGTGTTTTCGAGGAATACTCCGTTCATGTAGTATCGCGTTTCATCGTCGGAAATGGCGAATATGGTCTGTGAGATCATCTCCAGCAAATCCTTTTGCGGAATCTCGAAGTATGCATCGGTCGATGCAACCTGAACCTCAGGGTATTTTTCCGCGGCGATACACTTCAGTTTGAACTCGATTTTTTTGAACAACGGGCGAATCAAAAAACGAGAATCGCTGTCACTCTCGAACTCGACTTCACCGGCTGGGAGAGTTCGCAGAATACCGAGAAGTTTTTCGCAGTAAACAGTCGTTGTTCCGTCGACGGCTGAACCGATCGGAATTTGAGTCTCGAACGATACTTTTAGATCGGTTGCTTTGATCGTAAGCGTATTACCCGATGTCTCGAGGAATACGTTTGAGAGGATCGAAAGACTGTTACGGGATGAGATGATCTCTTGGGCGGTAATGATCTCTCTGGTTAGTATTTCGTTTTCGCACGTAAACTTCATCCGGACGTCTCCTAAACTAGTTGGTATATATTATAGTCGTTGTAGTAGTAAGGGCTGTTCATATGTGTATAACCACACGTATCGTTTTTCCCACAACGATTTACGATGTGTATAACTCAACCGAACAAAACCACCCACTTTCCACATCCTCACAGGCACCGGAGTTATCCACACGGTATCCGCGAACAACCCACGTATAATACCACGGTTTCACGATTTTGATACCTGCTCTTTTATCGTTCGAATCAACACCTGTATTGTCGGTTCAAGCGTGGGATCCGTTCTCATCCGACTGTCGATTCTCTGGCATGCGTGCATCACCGTAGTGTGATCGCGTCCGCCGAACTCGAGGCCAACCTCCGTAGTCGAGTACTCGGTTATCTCACGCGTAATGTACATCGCGATTTGCCGCGGAAAAGCGATAATTTTGGTTCGCTTCTTGCCTTTGAGTTCCTGGTTCGAGAGGTTGAAATAATCGGCCACCGTTCTTTGAATGACGTCGATCGTGACGTTGCTTTGTTTGGGACTTGCGAATATATCCTTGAGCTGCTGCTGTGCGATTTCGAGTGTGATCGTCTTGTTTACAAGCTCCGCGTACGCGATCAATCGCGTCAGCGCGGCTTCGAGGTCCCGTACGTTGGTCGTGACGTGGGTACAGATAAGGCTTATCACGTCATCGGGGATGTCTATACCCGAGGTTTCAATTTTCTTTTTGAGGATCGCGTATCGGGTCTCGTACGACGGCGGCTGGAGATCGACGTTCAACCCGCGTTCAAATCTACTCCTGAGTCGGTCGGTCATGTCGCGAATTTCCGAGACGGGTCGGTCGCACGTAAAGACCATCTGTTTATTTGAGTCGTACAACGCGTTGAACGTGTGGAACAACTCTTCCTGTGTTTCGGGTTTGTTTTGAAGAAAATGAATATCATCGATCAACAGGACGTCTGCGTATCGGTATCTGTTCTTGAACGCCTGCATCTTTTTTTCCCGAATCGATTGGATGAAGTCATTCGTGAAATTCTCCATCGTCACGTACACGACTCGGAGATTGTCGTACTGGTTATGGACAAAATTTCCGATTGACTGAATCAGGTGCGTCTTACCGAGCCCAACCCCTCCGTACACGAGGCACGGATTGTAGCCCGTTCCCGGATTCTTCGCGATCGCGAGGGCCGCGTTTGCAGCGAACGAATTGTTCTGCCCGATCACGAAGTCGTCGAACGTGTATTCGGCGCGGAGATTTGGATGGGCTTTCTTTTCTTTCGGCTTTTCTTTACGCGCCGGTTTATCGGCCGGGTCACGTTCGCGCTCGATATGCGGCGGTGTCTCAACGCGTTGAATTCGAAACTCGATCTGGAGCTTGTTGCCTGAAAGGTCGTACAGTTCAGACTCGATGCGGGACAAGTACCGCTGCTTGACCTGATCGCGGTAAAACGACGACGGTACCGACACGACAATTTCCGTGTCGTTGGAATCGAGATACACCATGCGTTTGAACCACATCTCGTATTCCTGCTCGGACATGTCGGTCTGCATTTGTTTCATGACTTCGTTCCAGAATACGCTATAATCGGATGCTTGTGTGCCCATCGTGTCCTCGGTCGAATCAATATTTTATTTTTCCGCAGCCTCCAACTGTACCATATCTCGCGTGTTTTACCAGCGGGAAAAAAACAATTCGCCCGCCCGGCACCGATCCGCCGGTGGACCGAAACTTTACTCGTGTGCCAAAAATCTATATACTACCATCATCGCAATGCGCTCACCGCGGATCGGCGCTAACGGCGCCAAATCGGCGTTCTCGGCGGAATCGGAATAGATGTCGTAACTGCAGGATATAAAATGGCAAATTCATACGCTGCTCAAAGCATTCAGGTTCTAAAAGGGTTGGAGGCGGTTCGGAAACGACCCGGTATGTACATCGGGACGACCGGGCCGGACGGACTCCATCACCTGGTGTACGAGGTGGTTGATAACAGCATCGACGAGGCGCTTGCAGGGCACTGCTCGCATATATCCGTCACGATAGAACCCGATAACATCGTGAGAGTTGTTGACGACGGACGTGGGATCCCGGTTGATCTTCACGAAGGGGAGAACATATCGGCTCTCGAGCTCGTCATGACGCGACTGCACGCGGGGGGCAAGTTCGACAAGGATAGCTACAAAGTCTCGGGTGGTCTTCACGGGGTCGGCGTTTCCGTCGTGAACGCGCTTTCGGAGTGGTGCGAGGTCGAGGTTCGCCTCGATGGGAAGATGTACGCGCAGAAATACTCGCGCGGAATCGCGTTGAGTTCGGTCGAGGAGCGCGGAGAAGCGCACGGTTCGGGTACGACGGTTCTGTTCAAACCCGATACCGAAATCTTTGAGAACATCAACTTCAGCTTCGATACGCTGTCTCAGAGATTGCGTGAGCTCGCCTTCCTCAACAAGGGAATCCGGATTTTGATCACGGATAACCGGCTTCCGACGCCGAAGAGCCACGACTTCAAATTCGACGGCGGCGTCAAAGAGTTTGTTCAGTTTCTGAACAAGAACAAAACTCTCGTCCACAAAGAGCCGGTGTACATCGAGGCGACGCGCGATGACGTCGAGGTTGAAGTGGCAATCGAGTATAACGACGGCTACGCCGAGACGCTCTTTTCGTTCGCGAACAACATCAATACGCGCGAGGGTGGGACGCATCTGATCGGCTTTAAGTCGGCGCTCACGCGCGTTTTTAATGAATTTCTCAAAAAGTCGAAACACTCCAAAAAGCTCGATGAAAGTCTGACGGGTGACGACACCCGCGAAGGTTTAACCGCGGTCATCTCAGTCAAGGTACCGAACCCTCAGTTTGAAGGCCAGACAAAGGCAAAGCTTGGGAACTCGGAAGTCAAGGGGATCGTCGAGTCTCAGGTCAACGAGAGTTTGACGCTGTTCTTCGAGGAGAACCCCGCGGTAATCGACGCGATTCTCGAAAAGACGATACTGGCGTCCAAAGCGCGAATCGCGGCGCGAAAAGCGCGCGAGCTCACGCGGCGGAAGAGTTTCCTCGAGAGCACCGGCCTTCCGGGCAAACTCGCGGACTGCTCGGAGAAGGACCCGGCAAAGAGTGAGATCTACATCGTCGAGGGTGACTCGGCCGGAGGCTCCGCAAAGCAGGGGCGCGATCGCCAGTTTCAAGCGATTCTTCCGCTCTGGGGGAAGATGCTCAATGTCGAGAAAACACGACTCGATAAGGTCCTCGCAAACGACAAACTCCAACCGATCATCGCCGCGCTTGGCGCCGGCGCCGGAGTAGAATTTGACTCGGCGAAGCTTCGGTACCACAAGGTCATAATCATGGCCGACGCTGATGTCGACGGCTCACATATTCGCACGCTGCTTCTGACGTTCTTTTTTCGCTACATGACCGATATGGTCGAGCGCGGCCACGTGTACATCGCGATGCCGCCGTTGTTCAAAATCTCGTACGCGAAAACGGTGCGGTACGCTTACAACGAAGCGGACCTCGACAAGATCATGAAAGCGTTCCCGGTTCGTCCCGAGAATGTAAACTTTCAGCGGTACAAGGGGCTCGGCGAAATGAACCCCGATCAGCTGTGGGAAACGACGATGAACCCCGACACGCGGAACATCATGCAGGTACAGCTCGAAGACGCCGTTGAGGCCGAGGATGTATTTGCGACGCTGATGGGCGAGAACGTTGAACCCCGGCGAGCGTTCATCGAGGAGAACGCGCTCTCGGTGACGAACCTCGACGTATAACCCAGACGCGTCGGACATCGAGAGCGACGCGCAACGCAGAGAAAAAAACGAGACCGAAACGAACGGTTTAGAACCGACGAGACAGGAGAGTTCACGTGTCCGATCAAGTCCCGACCCCAACCGGGCGTGTCATACCGATAGCGATAGAGGACGAAGTCCGAGAGTCGTATCTCAACTACGCGATGTCCGTCATCGTGTCGCGTGCGTTGCCCGATGTCCGCGACGGGCTGAAACCCGTTCACCGGCGCATCCTGTACTCCATGAGCGATATGGGGTTGCGTTCCGATGCTCCGTACAAGAAGTGCGGCCGCGTCGTCGGTGACGTGCTCGGAAAGTATCATCCCCACGGAGACCAAAGCATCTACGACGCGATGGTTCGCCTCGCGCAGGACTTCTCGATGCGGTACCCGGTGATCCAGGGTCAGGGTAACTTCGGCTCGGTCGACGGCGACCCACCCGCGGCGGTTCGGTACACCGAGGCGCGGCTTCACCGCGTCGGCGAAGAGATGCTTCTCGACATCAAGAAGGAAACCGTCGATTTTGGGCCGAACTACGACGACTCGATGACCGAGCCGCTTGTTCTTCCGGCAGCGTTTCCGTATCTCCTGGCAAACGGAGCGAGTGGTATCGCGGTCGGGATGGCGACGAACATCCCACCGCATAACCTGCGTGAGCTGGCCGCCGGGATATCGGCGTACATCGACAATCCCGAGATCGATGTCGACGGGCTCCTCGAACACATCACGGGTCCGGACTTTCCGACCGGCGGAACGATCTACGGCAGACGGGGCATTCGCGACGCGTACACGACGGGGCGCGGAAAAATCACCGTTCGTGCGCAATTTACGATCGAAACGACAAAGAGTGGAAAGGACGTGATCATCGTGCACGAGATTCCGTATCTCGTGAACAAGGCGAATCTAATCACACGGATCGCCGATCTTGTCCGTGACCGAAAAGTTGACGGGATTCAAGATCTTCGCGACGAGTCCGACCGCAACGGGATGAGGATCATAATCGAGCTGAAGCGAAGCGTCTCGCCGA
>PXBQ01000427.1 GCA_003566875.1 Spirochaetaceae bacterium
CGTAACAGTCGCCGAGGACGCGCGCGAGCCCGCCGAGAAGATGGGCGGTTTTGTCGTCGTGAAGGCGCAGGTGCTCGTCGGCGGTCGCGGCAAGGCCGGTGGCGTCAAGATCGCGAAGACCGCGGATGAGGCGGTCGAGAAAGCGAAAGCGATCATCGGGCTCGACATCAAAGGCGAAATTGTCGAGAAGATCCTGATTTCGCCCGCCGCGGACATCAAAAGAGAGTACTACTTTGGGTTGATCCTCGATCGAGCAACCAAAGGCATTACCGCGATGCTGAGCAAAGCGGGTGGCGTCGATATCGAGGAACTCGCGGTGACGCGCCCTTCAGAAATCGTGAGGTTCCACATCAACCCCGCAAACGGTGTCGATGAAGCCGGCCTCCGAAAAGCGCTCACCGACGTCTTTGAGTCGCCGGGACTCGTCGATCAGGCGTACGAGACGTTCAAACGGCTCTACTCGATGTTCATCGAGAAGGATTGCTCGCTCGTCGAGATTAACCCGTACGCGCTCGTTGAAGACGACAAACTTCTCGCGCTCGACGCTAAGGTGAACTTCGACGACAACGCGCTGTTTCGCCACCCGGACATCGAAGAGATGAAGAATCCCGAGGAGTACAGCGCGGACGAGATCGAAGCGAAGAAGCACGGGCTCAGCTTCGTCTCGATGGACGGCGAGATCGGGTGCATCGTAAACGGTGCAGGTCTCGCGATGGCGACGATGGACATCATCAAGCTGTACGGCGGTACGCCGGCCAACTTTCTCGACGTCGGAGGGAGTTCGAACCCCGAGAAGGTTCTCAACGCGATCCGGATTATCGTCGGAAACCCGAACGTCAAAGCTATTCTGATAAACATTTTTGGAGGCATCACACGATGCGACGACATCGCGAACGGGATCATAATGGCGACGAAACAGATCAACATTGAGCACCCCATTGTGATCCGTCTCATCGGAACGAACGACGCGGAGGGGCGGAAAATACTGACCGACGCCGGATTCGAGGTCGCCGAAGAACTCGGCTCAGCGGTCGAAAAAGTCGTCTCGGTCGCGTAAGGAGAAATCGATGAGCATTTTGATTGATGAAAACACCAACGTCATAGTCCAGGGAATCACGGGGCGAGACGGGTCGTTCCATGCGCGGCAGATGCTTGCCGACGGCACGAAGATAGTCGGCGGCGTGACTCCCGGCAAGGGTGGGCAACACCTCGACTCGATGCCCGTGTACAGCTCGGTGAAGGATGCGATGGCCGCCGGACGCGTCGATGCGACGGTGATTTTTGTTCCCGAGCGATTCGCCGAAGCGGCGGTCCGGGAGGCTGCCGACGCGGGCGTGCCGTTGATCGCGTGGATTACCGAGGGCGTGCCTGTCATCGACGTCCTGAACGTATACCACTACGTCAAGGAAAGAGGAATCCGGTTGATCGGACCGAACTGCCCGGGCCTCATTTCTCCGGGTAAGTGCAAGATCGGGATTATGCCGTATCGAATTCACAAAGAAGGCAATATCGGTGTGATCTCGCGGAGCGGTACCCTCACGTACGAAGTCGTGTACAACCTCACGACGAACGGGCTCGGGCAATCGACGTGCGTCGGAATCGGCGGAGATCCGATTGTCGGGTCTAGTTTTATCGACATTCTCGAACTCTTTGAGAAAGACCCCGGTACCGAGGGCGTCGTCGTGATCGGAGAGATCGGAGGCGAGGACGAAGAAGCTGCTGCCGAGTACATCAAGCAACACGTCACAAAACCCGTCGTCGCGTTCATCTCGGGACGGACCGCTCCGCCGGGGAAACGAATGGGGCACGCGGGGGCGATCATTTCCGGCGGTAAAGGCACACCGGAAGGAAAGGTCAAGGCGTTCGAGTCCGTTGGAGTCCCGGTGGCCGACAAACCCGACGAGATTCCGGGACTCCTGAAAAAAAAGTTTGGAATATAAGACACCGACGGAGAAAGAGACGATGATCTCGCCATATTCACTGAGCCTCTCGAACGGGTTATTCGTCGAGGAGTTGTACGTCGAGTGGAAGAACGATTCGTCGTCGGTCGATCCGGCGTGGGACGCGTACTTCCGCGGCGTCGAGAACGGTAAGCCGCCGGGGCCGTCGGGCGCCGAGCAATCTCCGATCTTTCCTGCTTCGCCGCCGGCGCGTGTAGACCAAGATAAACAAGGGCGCGTGAACGCGCTTCTCTGGGCGTATCGTGACATCGGATACCTGTACGCCGATCTCAATCCGTTGAAATCCTACATGACACCGGAACTCCGGTACATGCTGTTCTCGATCGAGGGGAACTACGAGTCGCTCTCGTTGAAGGAGTTCAACCTCTGCGAAGAGGATCTCGACAAGGAATTTGCCGCCGGACGGTATTTTCAGCCGGAGACCACGACGCTGCGCGAGTTGATCGCGAAGGCAAAGCAGACGTACTGTTCGACGATCGGTGTCGAGATTCTCCATATCCAGAACAAACCGATGCGCCGATGGCTGATCGAGCGAATGGAGCACCCCGACCGGCAGTACGTGTGGGACGATCAGCAGAAGCAGCGATTTCAGAAGGACTTGATCAAGGCCGAAGAGTTCGAGAGGTTCGTTCATACGAACTTCATTGGCCAGAAACGGTTTTCGCTTGAAGGAAGCGAAGCGCTGATCCCCGCGGTGAGTTATCTGGTGCGCTCCGCGGCAGACCACAACCTCCAAGAAATCGTGCTCGGGATGTCGCATCGGGGACGGCTCAACGTCTTCACGAACGCTCTGCGAAAACGCGGCGCGGATACGTTTTCGATCTTCATCGACAACTACAAACCGCACACGTACGGCGGTAGTGGCGACGTCAAGTATCATCTCGGCCACAGTTTTACGTACACCGACAAGACCTCGGGGAAGAAAATCCACATCAGCCTCGTCGCGAATCCGAGTCACCTCGAGGCGGTCGACCCCGTAGTCGAAGGAAAAACACGCGCGATACAGCGACGCCGAGCCGATCGGAATCGAAAAAAGGTCCTGCCGATCCTGATTCACGGCGACGCGGCATTCTCCGGCCAGGGGATCGTCGCCGAGACGCTCAACCTCTCTCTTCTGAAGGGGTACCGAACCGGCGGGACGATTCACATCATCGTGAATAATCAGATCGGCTTCACTACCGCGTCGCGCGACGCACGGTCGACGTTCTTCGCGACCGACATCGCAAAGACTCTTCCGGTCCCGATCTTTCACGTGAACGGCGACGACCCGGAAGCCGTGATACGCGCAATTGATCTTGCGATGAGGTGGAGACAGAAGTTCGGGTACGACGCAATCGTCGACATCATCGCGTACCGACGTCTCGGGCACAACGAGGCCGACGAGCCGTCGTTCACGCACCCGATCATGTACGAGCTGATCAAGAAGCATCCGAGCGCCGCGGTGCAGTACGGCAGAAAGCTAGCGGACGCGGGGGCGTTCTCCGAAGCAGATCAGAACGCGTTCCGCGAGCAGTATAAAAAAGTCCTCCGCGATGAACTCAAACTCGCGCGAGACGGATACGAGCCGGACATCGACGACGCGTACCAAGGCGGCGACTGGGCCAAGTTCTCGCGTACGTACTCGTTCCAACCCGCCGAAACCGGTGTCGACCATGCGACGCTCAAAAAAGTCGCTGAATGCCTCACGACCGTGCCGCAGGACTTTAACCATCACCCGAAACTGACGCGTTTCATTGCCGATCGCGCCGAGGCGTTTGGCGCAGGATCAGGGATCGACTGGGCGTTCGCCGAGAGTCTGGCGTTCGGTTCGCTGCTGCTCGAGGGATACGCGGTTCGCTTGAGCGGCGAAGACTGCGCGCGCGGTACGTTCTCCCAGCGTCATGCTGAGTGGTGGGACGTCAAGTCGGTCGCGCCGAAGACGTACACGCCGCTCGAGCATGTGTCGCCCGATCAGGCTTCGTTCTCGGTCTACGACAGCCCACTCTCGGAGTACTCGGTCCTCGGGTTCGAGTACGGTTATTCGATCGCCCAGCCGGACATCCTTGTGATGTGGGAGGCGCAGTTTGGTGACTTCGTGAACGGCGCTCAGGTCATTATCGACACGTACATCGCGGCGGGCGAGACAAAGTGGTTCCGTTCGACCGGGCTCGTTCTGCTTCTGCCTCACGGATACGAGGGGCAGGGTCCCGAGCACTCGAGCGCCCATATCGAGCGTTTTCTTCAACTCTGCGCGGAAGATAACATGCAGGTCTGCGCGCCGTCGACACCGGCGCAGTACTTCCATATGCTCCGCCGCCAGATGAAACAGGACTTCCGTAAGCCGCTCATAGTGATGACGCCGAAGAGCCTGCTCAGGCACAAGCGGTGTGTTTCCGACGTCGTCGAGCTCACCGAAGGGCATTATCGCACCGTCATCGACGACAGTTTCGACGCGGCGGGGAAGCGGAAGGTCGAGACGATCCTCATCTGCAGCGGCAAGGTTTGCTTCGATCTTCTTGACCGAAAGGAAAAACGTGCCGACTCCCGCACAGCGATCGTGAGGTTTGAGCAGGTTTACCCGTTCGACGCCGAGACGCTGAAAGGCATCGTGCAGACGTATCCGGCCTCGGCCAAGCTTGTCTGGGTCCAGGAAGAGTCCGAGAATCGCGGAGCGTGGAGTTTTGTCGAGCCGCGCCTCCGGGAGTTGTTCCCCGACCGGCCGCCCTCTTACGTCGGACGACCCGCGTCGGCAAGCCCGGCGACCGGTTCGCATAATCAACACGCAGAGGAGCTCGAGCGATTGCTGACCGACGCGTTCGAGTGAGATTGTGACAGTGAGTTCAGAAGAGTGAGCTCAGAAAAGTGAGGATTGGATGAAAAGCGAAGTTGTGGTTCCGAATGTCGGGGAGTCGGTAACGACGGGCGTTCTTGCGACGTGGTTGAAGAGCGACGGCGAAACCGTGTCCGAGGGTGAAGAGATCTTTGAACTCGAGACCGACAAAGCGACCCTTGCGGTTCCGGCGCCCGCATCCGGCGTCCTGAGCACGACGGTTCCCGAGGGAGTAGAGGTCGAGATCGGCCAGGCGGTCGGCTCGATCGACCACGCCGGTGCATCCGCCGACGGCGGTGCGGCCGGCGCCGCGACAGCTCCCGCCGACTCCGACACCGCCGACACCCGTGAGGCCGCGCGACCGAACGCGGACGCGGCTTTTGCCCACGACGACGCCGCTCCGGTGCTGTCACCCGCGGTACGCCGCGTCGTCGAGGAACACAGTCTCGACCCGAAGAACATCCGCGCGACCGGTCCCGACGGGCGAATCACGAAAGAAGACGCGCTCGCGGCGGCGGAAAAGACCGGTAACACGAAACCGGCGGCCTCGCCGAAACCCGCTGCGACTGCTGCGGTCGCGACAACCGGCGCGGCCGAGCAGCGCAGTAGGCGCGTGCCGATGAGCAACCTTCGTAAGAGGATCGCCGCGAACCTCGTCGCATCGAAGCGCGACTCCGCGCACCTCACCACCTTCAATGAAGTTGATATGTCTCGGATCATTGAGATCCGGACGCGTTACCGCGAC
>PXBQ01000531.1 GCA_003566875.1 Spirochaetaceae bacterium
CCACCGGCGGTTAACTTCAAAACGGGAGAGGAGAGCAAGACCGTCGTCGCGATCGCAGCCGAGCAGATGCCGGAGCATTTCCTCGCGTGACGATTTCTCGACATAATAAAGAGTTAGGCGATAGGCTAAGTGGGGCGAGCTGCCACCGGAAGTTCAAGATCAGCGGTTAGAGCCGCGGTTTTTTACAATTTCGGCACCAGTTTTGAATTGTCAAGATCGTGTTAAGGCTTTGTCTTGACTTTGTCTGTTATTTCGATGACTTTCACACCATCGGAGGGCGCGCGAACCATGGTGTGGACAATCGGTCGTCGTGAATCGGCCGGCCGCTCAAAAAAGGGGCACCGACGGCGGTTCGCGCTGCTTTTGGCGTGGATCCTTTTTGTGTTGTACCCGAATCCCGAGAAACTCATTACGAGTCTGTACCGCCTGCACAGACCGCCGGTCGACGCGGCCCTCGTTTCCGAACTCGCGCGCGGACTCGAAGGTTTGACGCCACGAGAGATCCAGGCGTTCGTGTACGAACAACTCCCGTACCGCTACGACTGGGCGGCGTACAACATCCCGTGGTACTTCCCGACTCTCGACGAAGCGTTGCTGAAAGGAGTCGGAGACTGTAAAGCCCGATACGTCTTGTTCGCATCGCTGCTCGAGGCGCTCGAGATCCCGTACAGAAAGAACATCTCACTCACGCACATCTGGGTCGAGTACGACGGCAAACTCGAGAACCGGAGCGAGAACGGCCGTGAGACTCTGATCGCGGTCGACGAGGCCGGGCGCACGCGCGTGCGAATACCACGCGCCGATCTGCAGCGTTCGTGGGCGAGTTTTCGTCACGCGTTCTGGGAGATCATGCCGATCGGTCGCGCGATCCTTCTGTTTGCAGGGTTTCCGGTCGTGTGGGGACTGTCCGGGTTGCTCGCGCTGCTCAAACGCCGTGGCTCTTCCTGGGTCGGATGGCGTTCGGCACTCTATCGCGTGGTTTTGGGTCGAGTCCGGATGGAACCGTTGCAGCCGTAAGTCTTCATTTGACACTCGCCTTTAGAGCGTGCACCATGATACGTACCTAAGGAACGGGATGGAGGAACGATATCATGAAGTACAGAAAACTCGGGAAGGCCGGTTGGGACGTCAGCGCGGTTTCGATGGGGTGCTGGGGCATCGGCGGTCAGTGGGGGCCGGTCGAGGAAAAACAGGCGATCGATACGATTCGCGCGGCGCTCGACGCGGGCGTGAACCTTTTTGACACCGCCGACGCGTACGGGCTGGGGCAGAGCGAGATCTACACCGGGAAAGCTCTGAAAGACGTCCGGTCAAAGGTCTACATCGCGACGAAGGTCGGTAACTGGGCGCGCCGATACAACGATCCGCCGCAGCTCAAGTCGATCTATAGCATCACGAACTGCTGCGACGCGAGCTTGTACCGGCTCGGCACCGATTACATCGACCTGTATCAGTGCCACGTCGGGACACCCGAGAACCCCGAAATATTCGTCGAGGCGTTCGAGCTACTGAAGAAACAAGGCAAAATCCGTGAGTACGCGATCTCGACGAATGACCTCCCGTCGCTCAAAGCGCTCGACGCCGAAGGCGGCTGCGCGTCGTGCCAGATCAACTACTCGGTTCTCAACCGCAGTGCCGAGAAGGACATTCTGCCGTACTGCCTGGAGAACAACATCGGCGTGCTGCTCAGAGGACCGATCGCGCAAGGGCTGCTCGTCGACAAGTTCACCGCGGAAACACGGTTCGAGGACTCGGTCCGTCAGAAGTGGAATCCCGACGGTAACCAGCGCGATGACTTCTTGGCTAAACTCGACAAGGTCGCGGCTCTCCGGTCGCTCGTCCCGAAAGATTCGGACATGCTCACGTTCGCGCTTCGGTTCGTGCTCGCGAACCCCGCGGTGACGTGTCCGATCCCGGGAATGAAGACGCCGGAGCAGGCACGCGCGAACGCGGCGGCAGCCGACGGTGAGCTCGACGCGGCAACCTTGAGCGCGATCGACAAGATCTGCCCGCCGGGGGTGTGAGACAGGGCGACGGCGCGTCGGGACAGCAGTTCTGATTTTGCCTTGAAAATGAGAACTGCCCGCGTCGGGACGCCGTCTTGTTTGCGTGACGCGGAAACACTATTATATCGCCATGTCCGAGACCGACGCTCGCTCAACCGAACTGGCCGCGATCATGTTCACCGACATCGCCGAGTACTCGCGGATGATGGAGGAAGACGAGGAGCGGACGATCCGCGTCCTGAAACGGCACAACGAAGTCGTTCTTCCACTGATCCAGGCGGCCGGCGGTGAGGTGATCGACGCGATCGGCGACGGTCTTTTTGTGCTCTTCCCGAGCGTTCGTAACGCGGTCACGTGCGCGACGAGTCTTCAAGACGCAGTCACACTCGCGGGTCGCGACGTACCGTCGGACGAACGGTTCCGGCTTCGGATCGGGATCCACCTTGGCGAGATCTGGCGCGACGGCGATCGTGTCTATGGAAACGGCGTCAACATCGCCGCGCGCGTGCAGCCGTTCGCGCGCCCCGGCGGCGTTTGTATCACCGAAGACGTCTACCGGCAAGTCGGGAACAACCTGGGGCTGAAGCTATCGAGCATCGGAGCGAAAGAGCTCAAGAACATCTCGCGCAAGATCGAACTTTTTGAGCTCGAAACCGGAAATGAAGGCCCACGTCGCAACGCTTCCGCGGATCGAACACCACACGAAAAGCCACGCGAAACGCTGCGCGAGTTCGACCGCGTGAAGGAGCGGCTGATCGCCGAGAAAGAAAAAATGGCGCACCGGCACGCGGCCGACGGAAGCGATAACCTCGAAAAATCGATCGAGAGCAAAGTATTCTCGCTCGTCGAGCACGTGATGGATCGGGCAATCTCTAAGTGGGAAGGACTTCCCGACGAGAAAAAAGACACCATCATCGGGAAGATCGAGGACGGGTTGAGCGAAGCCGGACTCGATGGCGACGTGCAGATTTCGCTCGGGGGTAGGCGCGCTGCGACGAGACACGCCGAGGCGGCCGAGAAAAAACGGAAAAAGGCGAAGAAGGACGCGGTCGAGAACGTTTCGGCCGGACTTATTTTCGGGACGGGGTTCGGGCTCGGGTACTTCGCGTTCGGAATCGGCTGGATGGTGTGGCCAATGATCCTCGTCGGTGTTCTCCCGTTTCTATCGGGACTGAAAAAGATGCGGCGGATCGCCTCGGACGCCGGAAAAGAACGCGCGGAGCGCCCGAAAGTCATCGAGCGGAATATCCTCGCTCTCGCACGGCAACTCGGTGGCACGGTCACGGTCGTGCAACTCGCCTCGCGCGCGGAACTCGAGCTCGACGAGGTCCAGGACGTGCTCGACCGCCTCACCGCTCGTGGTTATGTCACGCAGCACGCCCGTGGATCCGTCATCGAGTACGAGTTCCCGGGACTCGGAGCCGAGTGAAACGGCGAGACGACGATAGCCGAACACGCGATATGTCGACGCTCGAGTTCTACGACTCCCACGCTCACGAGATCGCGCCCCGCTACGAAGAGATCGATTTTTCAGCGGTCACCGATCGTGTCCGGAACGACATTCCGCCGGGTTCGCATATACTCGAGGTAGGTTCCGGCTGCGGGAGAGACAGCGCTGCATTCGTGTCGGCGGGCTACCGAGTCACTGCCGTCGACGGAAGCCGGACGATGATCCGTGAGGCCGAAAAACGGCATCCGGAACTGCGCGGTCTGATTACGCACCACGTACTGCCCGCTCCCCTGCCATTCGCCAAAGAATCGTTCGACGCCGCGGTGAGTTTCGCAGTAATCATGCACCTCGCGTGGAACGACGTCGCCGTGTGCATCACCGATATCGCACGCGTGATCCGGGCCGGCGGTTTTTTTGCGTACTCGGTCAATACAAGACGCGAAGGGCTCGACGAAGGCGGTCGTGATTCAGTCGGCAGGATGTTCACGGCACTGCCCGCGGCCGAGTGGGAACGTTTGCACCTGGCGGCGGGTTTTGAGACGGTGTGGCGCAGCGAAACCGACGACATCGTCAACCGCGACGGTATTCGCTGGGTCACGTTCCTCGCGCGCAAGACGTCGTGATCGCAGCGGCGGGCGGACAGCGGCAGCGGCCGGGACGCGGCTTGGCGCGCGTCGTTCACGCCGGATACTGCGTGCACCTGTGCCCGAGCGCGCCGGGAGGCGGCAGCCGCAAAGTGAACACGCCGTCACGTTGGTGATCGCCCGGTATCCCACCGGGTGTTGCGTTCGTCTTCATGAAGAAGTGCTCGAAATATCCGGGTGGGCATGCGACGTCGCCGCGCGCTATCGGATCACCCGAGCTCTCGAGATACTCCGAGAGCTGCGCCGTGAGACGCACGGCGGCCTCGTGGTACTGCGGATCGTCGTACACGTTTCGCGTTTCGCTCGGGTCCTCGGATAGGTCGTAGAGTTCGTACTCCGGGCGGACACGGCCGGCCAATTCCGCACTCATCGCGGCGACCGCGCGCGTTTGAAGCACGTCCCCGGCGATCTGGACGCCGGTTCCCGGCCGGAAGTTGTGAATCAGCTTGAACCGAGTATCGCGAATCGCGCGCATCGGCTCGTAGAAGTCGTGCCACGACTGCTCAGCGAAGACGAAGTCGCGGCCGCACTCGGCAGCGGTCTCGGCGGCGGGCTCGGCGGAGTACGCGTCGTCGCCGCGGATCACGCTTGCGATGCTCACACCGTCGAGTTTCGCGGGGGTGAGCGACTCGAGGCCGAGAAGGTCGAGAATCGTCGGCAACAGGTCGGCGTTCGAGACGAGACGCGTCGAACGATGTCCCGCGCCGCTGCCGTCCGGCATCCGGACGATCAACGGAATCGTGAGCCCCGCGTCGTACAGCGTTCCCTTCGCGAGCGGCAACGCGATCCCGTGATCCGACGTGAAGATCACGATCGTCTCGTCGTACACGCCGTTGCGGACGAGCGCGTCGACGATCCGGCCGATGCACGTATCGACGCGTCGAACATCGGAGTAGAACTGAGCCATCTCGGATCGTGTCTCGTCGGTGCGCGGCAGGTACTCGGGTACGTGGACGCCGGCGGGGTCGATCGCCGGATCGACCGCACCCCACGGGAGGTGCGGCTGCTGGAACCCGACCGAGACAAAAAACGGTTTCCGGGCGTGCGCTCCGCCACTCGCGTGCCGCGAGATGAGATCGATCGTGTTGTCCGTGCAGACCTCGCACGAGGCGTCGAAGTTGCCCTCGTCAAAGCCGTACGAAGCGAGATCCTCGCCGATGTGGAAGATCCCGTAGTGGCCGCACGCGTACCCTGCGCGCGTGAGCAGAGACGCGACCGTCGGCGTCGCGGGATCGAGTTGCCAATGCCCGCCGGACGCGAGCCCCATGAGCCCGTGCCTGTGTGGATACAACCCCGTGAACATCGTCGCGCGGCTCGGCGTGCACGTCGGCGCGGCCGCGAAGCACGACTCGAACAGAGTCGCCTCGGACGCGAGCCGGTCG